>JADFJY010000134.1 GCA_022565935.1 Nitrososphaerota archaeon | reverse complement strand
TATCCTTTATCATCTAATTCAATCTGATTTTTGAATAGTTCTGTGTTAGGTACATGTCCAATTGCAACAAAAAGACCTCCTACATCGAGTGTTGTTTCTTCATTTGTTTTTAGATTTTTTAGAACTGCTTGCTGCATTTTCTGGTCTCCTTTAATATCAATTACTGCTGAATCCCAATGAAATTTTATTTTTTCATTGTTAAATGCTCTTTCTTGCATAACTTTACTTGCACGTAATTCACTTCGTCTATGAACCAAATGAATTTTTGATGCAAATTTTGTTAGAAATGTTGCTTCTTCAATTGCCGAGTCTCCTCCTCCTGCAACAATCAGTTCTAAATTTTTAAAGAATGGACCATCACATGTAGCACAATATGAAACACCTTTTCCAGCAAACGTCTTCTCTCCCTCTAATCCTAATTTTCTTGGATTAGCACCAGTTGCAATAATGACTGCGCGTCCTTCATATTCTTCGGTTGCTGTAAGAACTTTGAAAGGCTTTCGTCTAAAATCTACATCAACTGCTTCATCATCAATAATTGCCGTTCCCATTTTTTGGCACTGTTTTCTCATATCGATCATCAAATCTGGGCCCATTATTGCATTTTCAAACCCAGGATAATTTTCAACTTCTGTAGTGTTAACCAATTGCCCTCCTGGTAGTATCCCTGATAAAATCAAAGTATCGTAACCTGCTCTAGAACAATATATTCCTGCGGTATACCCTGAAGGCCCCGCACCAATGATGACTACATCAAATTTTGTTTTCTTTTCGCCTGGAATCTTCGGACCCCCTTCTTTTGTTTCAAGTAATGTTGCACCCTCATCTGCTGCCATCATGGTAATTCATCTTTCAATACTTCAATAATTTAAGTTAATATCATCTTTGGAACATACTCATAAAATTTGTATCTATTGGCTTTGATTTTTTAATTCGATCAAAATATCTTGGTGTTTTTTACAAAATTTTTTATTTTCTAATTGTGAAAAAAAAAGATCTTTTTGCCAGTGTGCGTTAAACAATCTACAATCTTTATGTTCACAAAATGCCTCTCCTGTTTCATAATAAATTATGGCTTGTAAAAGATAACCCTCTGTAATTTCTGATATTCGTGAATCATGATATTCTAAAAATTCTCCCTTGTATTTTTTATTGATTTCTTCAACCCTATTCTTAGAAAAATTTATCATTAGATCAAGATAGTACTGTTTTGGCTTTGCAGGTGCTTCTATCATTCCTGTTGTTGAAATAATTGAAGGATTGGATCCAATTAATGCCCTTGCATGATATCTAAAGTCATTCTCATCAAATGTGCATGTGAGTTTATTTGTAAAAATTATGTGTAGTGTATCTTTGACATTCTCATTCATTGGAATGAATTCAGCAATTGTATTCTGAAATTCAAATCCATCATATAATGTCATTTCTTCTTGTGCTGACATGTCTTTATTTTCTTTTTCTATCTGTATGTTTTCTATAGAAGCATTATGTTTTTCAAATTGCTTTTTTAAATCAAAAATTCTAGTACTTGCAATTTTTTCAAAAAAATTATCAGTTGAATCCAGAAAAAAATTTTCTCTAATCTCAATTTCAACTGGAAATATCTCTGTTAGAAATTTTTCCAATGTTTTTAATTGAATTTCAGGAACTGTAGGCTCATTGTATAGAATAATTTTTCTAGTTTTCAATAAGATGTCTTTAGTGTAATGACTTATCTTTCTAACTCTTTAATTTTTTCTGCTGTAATATCTGCTGCTTTTTTTCCTGAGAATAACATTGAACCAAATGTTGGGCCCATTCTTGCTAATCCATGAGTTTCAGTGACTGACATACCTGCTGCAATGAGTCCTGGAAATACTTCACCTGTTTTTTGAACAACATATTCTTTTGCATATTTTACAAATATTTATTTCAAATTTTGTTATCATTTTTTACTCAATATAATGAGACTCGCGCATTTTTACTTCTGATCCCGATTGCATTACCCATCTACAGTGTCTTCGTAATTGATAACCACAACAAGAGCATGCGAAATCTTTGATAATTCCAAATTTAGCCGAGCAATGATTACATCTACAATTTCCTTTGATATATCTGTCATGACCTGATCTAATTGTCATATAACGACAAATTAAATGTTTCATAATA
>JADFJY010000133.1 GCA_022565935.1 Nitrososphaerota archaeon | reverse complement strand
AAGAATGAAGAATACCATAAAATGCAAATTTTGTGGCAAGTCGGATCATGTGGAATATTTGGGAGGCCTTGATTGGTTTTGCAATAAGAGATGTCATTACAAATTTAGGCATAATGAATGATAATTTCTTCTAAACTCCAAACCTTTGTTCTAAACAAATTTTTATTGATATGCAAAAAATAGTTCTTGGACATACAGCGTATCAAGGATATGTTCATTTCAACGACTAGACTTGATTAGTTTGGGTTTGAGTTGTAATTGATCATGATATCTAACAGTTTGCGTGTTTAGGTATGAGTGGGTTAATCTCCCTCATACCGTTTAATTTCAATATGGTATCTCAAAAACTGATAATGTCCAATGAAAATGATGTCAATTATAATTATATTATAAATAGTACAAGCAAAACACAACTATTTTTTTATACATTGACCGATTTTTTAAAATAATAGAATAAGATAGAAAATTGGTGAACCTCGTAGTAATTATCGCAATAGCATTTGTTTTGTTAATTCCAATTAGTGCACTTGGGCAGGAATTTGAATATGAAGCAGTCAAAGAACAATTCGAACAAGAATATGGTACATTTGAAGAATTACAGCAAGAGGGTAAAGATATCATTAAAAATATTCCTGTTGAAAAAATAGAAAAAGAAGGAGAAGGAATAATTAAAAGTATACCCTTAGGAGGTGGCTGTCTTATCGCTACTGCAACTTATGGTTCAGAATTATCGCCACAAATTCAACAACTCAGAGAACTTCGAGATAATCAATTACTAAACACAGAAGCAGGTTCTTCATTCATCAATTCATTCAATGATTTCTACTATTCATTTAGTCCATACATTGCAGATTTAGAACGTGAAAATCCAATATTCAAAGAAATGGTAAAGATTGCAATCACTCCAATGATTACTAGTTTATCCATTTTGAATTATGTTGACATGGATTCAGAAACAGAAGTGTTAGGATATGGAATATCATTGATTATTCTTAATGTTGGAATGTATGTTGGAATACCTGTTATTGTGATTATGAGAATTAGAAAATGAGCGGATTAAAAAAGAACAAAAATAATCTTGCAAAAATTCTCACTTTAATTGCTATTTTTTTGATACTAGTTTATGGAATTGATACGGCTTTAGATAGAAGTGATACAGGGTTTTTACCATTTGATTCAAAAACTCAAGGTTTGGTTTTGGGATTACCAAGTGTTGTTCTTCCTATAATTGCATTTGGAATTACCTACAGATCACCTTCAACATCCCTTGGGGGATTGCTCATATTTGATGGAATAATAATTTTGATTGGATCAATTTTGTTTGTTTCACTTCAAGAAACAACTCCAACAATAGAAAATTCTGTGATTATGGAAAATCTTACTTCTCTTTCACCAATTATTGCATTGGGACTTTTAATAATTATTCTAGGAGCATGGAAGTGTGCAAGATAACTTGATTATTTTACATGTAAAAAATAACACAGTAGTATGATATTCTGTTTGTGTATTTACTATACCGACCCTACTTCGGGCTTGGATTGTTTCTTTAGTTTTTTCAACATTGTTTGAGTTTTTTTATTAATATCTGAGACTACCTTTTTCATCTCTTTTTGATATTGTTCATCTGAATCAATTTTGCGGTTTGATGTGGACATATTTCAACATACTATGGAATGAAAATAATAATATATTTCAGATGTAACAAAAATAACAAACTGTTTTTATGATTCACATTGAAGCCAAACTGTAGATGGTGTTTCTGTTAAAGGAACTGGAGATGTAATCATCAAAGGTTCAAAAATTAAAGAAAACTAAGTTCCAGAAAATCCAGGACCTCCAGTTTAGGAGAATAAACTATTTTTTTGATTTAGATTCTTTCTTATGTTTGCTGGTCTTTTATGGATTTTTTTAATTCTTCGTAAGATTCCAAGTATTGTTTTTTCATTAGATTTTCAGGCTTTGTTTTGTTGTTCTTGTTTTTTTGTGACTTAATCTTATTTTTTGATTTAGTCATGGTAAACAATACCCGTACATAGAATATATCAATTAGCATAACTTAGAAAAAAGCATAGTCAACTAGACTATTTTCTTTTTTCCATACCCCATTTAAGGGCGAATTCTTCTTTGGTAATTTTGATTAAAGATTTGCATTTTAGACATCTACGTGTTTTATTGGTCTTAGAATATCTCCAAA
>JADFJY010000132.1 GCA_022565935.1 Nitrososphaerota archaeon | reverse complement strand
CATCTCTTTATTTCGTGACGTTGAGATGAATACGATATAATTGTCTCTTTTTGATACTGCAAAGTTTTCATTTGCATCAAAATCTACAATAAAATCTTCATTATCTAATGATATGATTTCACCATCAATATCAAAATCATATTTTCCATCTTTTTGTAATGATGAAATGATCTCTTCAGGATTTGTTTCTGCAAATGTTGTAACTAGTTTTTCCATGTGTTGTCTTACCTTGGGTCCAATTCTTTTTCTTTCCAATTCGATTACTGCTTTAACGGGTAATCCTAATTGTTTTAATTCTAAAATTTGTTCTAATCCTGATTCTTTTTCTGTTTCAACAATACTGAATTTTTCTATGTTTAACTGGGACTGTAATAGTTCAGACAATGATTCAAGTTTAATTTTCTGATCTTTTCTTACACAAATTTGTGCTTCATTTAGTGGCCATCTTCGCTTTAGTTTTCCTTTCATTCTAGCAGCTGATGATACAGAGACAACGTCTTTCATAATATCAAATGATTCCTCAATCTTTTCACTAACAAGTGATTCCTGATATTGAGGCCATTTGTCAAGTAGAATGCTTTGCTTTTCATCAAATACTGTTTGGTATAGATATTCACTAGTAAATGGACAAAACGGATGAATCAAAATATCAAGTGTTTTGAGTACTTTACTTAGCACTGCATAAATTGCAAGTCTTCTGTTTTTCTTTTCTTCATTCTCATCCCATAATTCTCCTCTGGTAATTGGAATGTACACTTGACTTAGATAATTTATGATGAACTCATCTATTGCTTTGGCACCCTCATGGAACTTGCATGTTTGATTTCTATCTGTTATTTCACGAATCAATTTTTGTAGTTTTGATAGGAGCCAAATGTCAGGTGATGTTAACAAATCATTTTGTTTTGCCCATTCAATTGTTTTTGATTGATCAAAATTATCGTATTCACTATTTTGCTTAAAGTACAGATGCAGATTGAATAATGTGTTAATTACCTGATATGGTCTTGACATTAACTCATCAGTGCTGAAACTTAGTGGCTCAATTGGGCTTGCCTTCCATATGAAATAAAACCGCACTAAATCTACAGGATATTTTTGCAGCAATTCTGCCCCATCTAAAACATTTCCTTTACTTTTACTCATTTTACCTCCTTTTTCATCAAGTACATGTCCCTGAAACAAAAATGACTTGAAAGGCGGAATTGGAGCATTCTTCAAGATCACGTTTTCAATGAGTAGTGTATATGCCCACCCTCTAGTTTGATCAATTCCTTCTGTGAAAAATGGAGCAGGTATTTCTTTTGAATATTCTTCATCACTTAATGATGAATATGGTGCAGACCCACTATTGTGCCATGTATCTAAAACGTACTCTTCTCTTTTTGTTTTAGTACTTCCACATTTTTTGCACTTTATAGAAATATTATCAATCCATGGTCTATGTAATTCAAAGTCTTCTCCGTCAGGTAAGTTCACTGCAGCATCGACAATTTCTTTTCTTGTAAAGAACCAATTTTTCTCACTACATTCCTCACAATTCCAAACAGGTAATGGGCAACCCCAGATTCTTTCTCGAGAAATACACCATGGATGTCTTTCTTTGATAATTCCCAAGAATCTGTTTTTTGGTTGCTCAAAAAAGTACTCTACACTTTCTGCAGCATCAATTGCTTTGTTTCCAAGGCGGTCTAGTTTGTAAAACCAACCTCTTCTGGCAAGCCATACAATTGGATGGTGTGATCTCCAGCATAAAGGATAACTGTGTTTTATTTTACCAATTTTTACTAGAGCATTGCACTCTTTTAGATCATCTACAATTATTCTGTCTGCATCTCTGACAAACATTCCTTTGTATTTGCCTGCTTGGGTGGTGAATTTTACTTCATCATCAATGGGATTGAAAATTTTGACTTTTCTTTTATTTGCTATTTTGATATCTTCTTCTCCATTTGCAGGAGATAAATGCACTAATCCACTTCCTGCAGTTACATCGACAAATGATTCAACTACTGTAACATGATAATTATCTGCCTTTGCACATTCATTTAATCCTGGAACTAAATTCAACAATGGATGAATGTATTTTTTTCCTTCAAATTCTGTACCCTTTACAGTTTTTTCAATTTTATAATCATTAATCTTTACCTCTACCATGAATTCTTCTAGTCTAGTCTTTCCAACAACCCATGTCTCATTTTCTA
>JADFJY010000045.1 GCA_022565935.1 Nitrososphaerota archaeon | reverse complement strand
TTTATGTGGTCCTTGGCTTGACGGAGAAAAATATTTAGGTTCATGGGCAATTTACCCACCATATGAATTTGTTTCAGAAAATTTTTCAGATCTTAATTCTCATCTACGGTATAATAGAGTTGGAAGTGTTTACAAACGAGGTCTGTTTTTTTTGCTTGAATCATTTCTATGTAGCATGATTTAATTTAGATTTTGATCGTAATGTGGATTGGATATTAAGACAAACTTTAATTCCTCAACTGAATTCATTTTTCTAAGTGCCGGGGTAGCTCAGCCTGGGAGAGCACTCGGCTGAAGACCGGGCTGTCGCGCGTTCAAATCCCGCCTCCGGCACTGATCCATTTTGTAGTGCATCACAGTCATTATTTGGGTTTGATTGTAAATTGTGGTTGAGTGGAATCAAAGTTTTGACCTTAGTCTATTAGTATTCCAAGAAAGGGAATGGTTTGACCATATTCTAAACCAGATCCAGGGCAACCTACACCAGAGCACATCTTCCCGAAAATTAGAATTGGAGATTGGTTAATTCCTTTTTGAGCAGGGGTGCTCTCTTCAGTAATACCGCCGGGCTGTGTTGCGCCGAAATAAACACGGAGTTCTTGACCTGGAGATATATTCTGGCTAAGATTAGTGTACGCGTTAATACTAGGTGGATTAGTAGTAGCACTGTCACCAATGTAAAACACACTTGTTGAGGCACTTGCTACACGTGTCATTACTAATGCAGTATCCTCACCAATATAGAATGTGTCAGTAGGATCATTGTTTGTGATATTTATTCTCCATACTGTATTATCGCCGTTGTCTAAACTCCATCCAGTTGACCAATCACTATCATCTTGCGCCCATTCCAGAGATTTATAGTCAACTTGGAGTAGACCCGCATTTTGTGCTAGTATAGTACCCAGAATAGTAACAAACTCAATTGGTTCTATAATATAATTTCCTTGCATTGCATTATTGATAGTTACATTAAATGCTATTGTGTCTCCTACATTTCCATCAACTTTGTAGATCCACTTAAAGAAAGCAGTATTACCATTCGTTAAACTTTCCTTTGTTGCTGGGATGGGGCCTTTGATATATGTTGCACTTGCGACTCCAGTAGTGTCTGGTGGGTCTTTTATCTGTGGAGTGATTAATTGTAGTATACTGCCATCTGTAAGATTGTTAGTAACACCATACCATATTGTTACATCATGTCCAGTAAGAACAGAGCGTGGAACTGTAAATAAATTCATCTCAAGTGCTTTGTCTTGTGGGGATGATATTTGAACGTTGAATGTATTACCTCTTTCTGTTACCAACCTTAATGTGTATGACTGTGATTCTAATGCGTAAAGGTTTAGATTTTGACCTACATTATTTAACACTTGACCTGGCGAAGATACTTTATTTATTGTAAAGTTTTGTAAGGGCCACGAGTTATCTGTCACATTGTTAACCCATAATCTTGTAAAGTTTATTGGAAGTTGTCCTGTATTTTTAATTGTAAGATTAAATTTACCATCATCAATTCTGATATTTGTAACCTCAAAATTTTCTTTAAATTGATCAAATCTTTCAATTCCTTTCATGATCACTTGATCATTTACTTGTTCAACAAGATCTATTGCATATGTGAAATAACCTATTACAGAACTGAGAATCACTACAAGAAAAATCATCCCAATAATGCTGCTGAGTCCTCTTCTGTACTTCATGTTTTATTCCTTGAAAGAAAGATGTTTTGGGGTCAAAAAAACATTATGTGTTGGTTTGAGTCTGTATGATGTTGCCTCTGTGTGTTTCTACCATCACATCTAAGATATTGTATGATGAAAATCCAGCATCGCTTATTGGAATTAATATACTGTGATCTGGCATTATTTGACCGTTTAATACAGGATGAATCTTGCTAAATCCGGATATTTTATCAGAGATGGTTACTTTTGATACCTCTAATCCAACATGACCAACATTAGTCAGTACTACGTTAATTTGTTCACAAGGGTCTGTGGCACAATACACGTATTCAAAGACTAGGGATTCATTGAGTTTATTCATGTAATTTACGGCAGTATCTGTCATGTCTACTTGCTTTGCAGTTAATGATGATTGGCTCCATACAACACCTGCACTTCCCATTAGTGCAACACTAGACATCATAATGGCAGATGTAACAATTGTGGCTAGAGCTCTTCTTTGTCTTGCCTGTAGGATATTCATATGACAATTTCCACTTTTGGGAATTTATCAACTAGTTTGTCATAATAATTACAAACTAGTTCTCAGGCACTATGTTCTTAACATCCATATTTTATCCCAAAATTCAGCGAAATTTTACTTCACAGACATATTGTATTTCCAGAATAATCCGTATTTGTATAAGGAAAAACATTATCAAAATCAATGGAATTGTACACAGTATAATGATTAATGATAGTTTTGAAATTATATTTTTGAAAATATTGTAGTTAATTTAAAAATTAATTTGAGTCAATCTAGCGTCATTTTTTTTTATGACATAATTTTAAGTAAAGATTCTACTTAGTATGTTTGGTTTTCATTTTATTCCCTTTTCTATAAAAATATAGAAAAGGTGGAAAACCATTTCATATATCTACTAAATTAAAGAAATTTTTAGCAGATGTTGATTTATCATATGTGTATTTTATAGGTCACATGATGTTTTGCTATTTACATTAGATCTGAATTTTTCATTGTTGAATTTTTACACAATTGTCACTCTGATATCATTTTCACAATTAATTGTAAAACTCACAAAATTTCTTAGTATCTACTATGCCTCATGATTTTCAAGAAAATATTTCCTTGAATTATCTTTGTCTTTATACTCTTTTCAACATTTTTGACATGTAAACATATGTTTTGTTAACTGAGTTGATTTCTTACTTTTGGCGTCATTGTGCCAGCATACTGAATTGAATGCTCTACATTATGTAATTATGAAAATAATATATTTGAGTAAATGATTAAGGTTTTTGCCTAATTTCTACAAAAAAATAATTATACATAATCTTTAAAAACAATGCAAACTCTTGTTTTTCGATATTCATGAAGGAAAAAAAGATTACAAAAAAAACCAACGTGAAAAAAACTATACCTAAAGAAAAAACAACAAAGAAAAAGACAAACAAAACTACCAAATTAAAAACTAAATCAACAAAATCAAAGAATAAAAAAACAAAAGGAGAACCTTATAGTGATATGGGGATTGTCATAGTTGATGATGATATCAAAATTGACAAGGAAAAAGTCAATGAAGAAAGAAGGGCATATCTTGAAGAAGCACGATCCCAAGAAGCAACTGACTAGGAATCTTTATCCGATCTGGTAACATGTACAATTTATGCGTGCATTATGTTTGATAATGGTAAAACCCGGTAAAGTTGATGGGGTTGTTGAAATTTTAAAGAAAAAACGTAGAATTTTAAAACAGGTCATGGTTGTTGCTGGAAGAGCAGACATTACTGTATTATTACAAGGAAATATTGAGGAAATTAATCACATGGTAATTGATTTTAAAAAAATTAAAGATATTGTTACTACTGAAACGCTTATTGAAGTGGAGGTTAATCTAGGTTGGTAAGAGCAATAATTCTGGTAAAATCTCCAAAGAAACTCATAGCTGCAAGGCTGTTAAAAATTTCTTCTATATCTGACTCTTTTCCAACTAGTGGACAATTTGATGCTGTAGCAATAATTAATGTTGAGCAATTAATTCAGATTAAAGACGTGGCAAATCAGATTCAAAAAATTGACGGTGTGGAACGGACTGAAACCATGGTCGAAGTTCAATGACAATGGATTTAAAGAACTTCTAGGTAAGAAATTTGTGAACATCAAAAAAGTTGGAAATGTAATTTTGGCTGTGAAAGATATTGATAAATCCATTCAATTTTATCATGAAATCATAGGTCTTCCAATCAAAAACCAAAGAAGATCATGGGTTGATTTAGGTACATCTGGTGCTTTATTGAGTTTACATCCTGCATCATTAACTGCACAACATATTGGTAGTTCTATTGAAAATGGAATCACCATAGGATTCCTTGTAGGCGATGTAAAGTCTGCAGTTGATGAGTTACGTGCTAAAGGTGTCAAAATTCATCGAGATATTGTAGAAAAAGATGCAGGTAAAAATGCAGTAATTTTAGATCCTGACGATTATCTCATTTCCTTGTTTGAACCAATCTTTTCTGATAGTGCACAACAAACTGGTGGATATCAAGGATTTACACCAGCTTAGATTATTTTTTTAATTGAAGAGATAATCTTTTCTAAATTTTTTTCTTTCCTATTTATTGAAATATAAAAAGTAATATTATTCTTCTGTAAAACTAGAATGGTTATTTTTTGATGTTGTAAAATTATGTGTTCTAATTTTCCAACAGTGTTAGACGTATTTTTTCTTAACGACATCAAAGTTGAAATTATAAAAAACTCATTTTTAACTTGTTCTGATTTTAATAACGGTTTTAGATTTGGTCTAATAATTCCAGTTAAAGTTCTACCGTATACATTAATGGCTCCTGCATATCTAATACTATTTGATAGTTTTAGAATATTTTGACATTGTTTTCTATATTTTATTATTGTATCTTTCCATTTTTCTGCAGGTGTTTTTATCATAATCAAAATTGAATTTAGAAATTAATAAGGATTTGTACTTTTTCTGTACTTTAGAATCATAGTTTGAAAACTATTTTTAATGATGTTTGGGTGTGTTTTCTTTGTCTAATTTTTTCTTTAAATTCAAGTTTTCTTTTAATAGTTTATCATTTTCTGCTTGAAGTGTTTGAACCGAATTTTGTCTACTAAACAATGGGTGTCCCGGTGGAATGATTACAGAATTCATTGATAGTAATCCTGATGCATATTGTTGATACATGTGTTGAAATCCTTGAAGTTTTTGATTAATGGTGGCAATTTCTTGTGAATGTTGCTCTTTCATTGAGGTTTCATAAATTTTGAACATTGGACGAGTTAATCCTGGTGGCAATCTAGGAAATTGTAATGCCAGATGAGGAATGTTTGGATTTAATCCATAAAGATCTTGTAGATGTTTTATTACTGAATTATCCATAAAATTATGTCTATATTTACTATATTTCTGCATTGCTTTAGGCATTTGATATAGTGTTTAGTTAAATTTCACTCACTTTTGCTTAATTTGAGCTGATCGCTGATCCTTATAGATTCATGATATAGATCGCTGATACATATGACTGAAACAAAAAAGACATGTCTTAAATGTAAAAAAGACATCGATGTAAAAAATCTTCATAAAATTGTAATCTATATCATTCAAGAAAAATTTACTGAACATCACTATGAACATGTTGAATGTCCTGACAGATTTACAGTATGATAATTTATTTTCTAAACAATTATCCTTTGTATTCATATACTTTGTAAATTTCACCAGTTAATCTAGAACGATATTTCCATTCATTATCTTTCCAAATGATTTCATTGAATTCTTTTTGCGACTCTGAATGTATTCTTTGAAATACATCACTACCAATCAAAATTTGGTTAGGTTTTGCTACATTTTGGATTTTTGCAGCAATATTCATTGCAGGACCCATTAAATCTACATGAGAATGGTTCACATCGGCACCATATCGGACTACAATATTTTGTCCAAAATCAACTCCAATCTTTACCATCAAATCTGGATAGTCATATTGATTTAGAATTGGGTTAATTCCTTTTTGAATTACAGATATTATTGATTTTGCACATACAACTGCGTCATCTGTTGCAATTAAACTATTATTCTCTTTTGAAATAAAATACCCAATAACAGCATCGCCTACAAATTTTAGTACATATCCATGATGTTGTCTGATAACTGTTGCCATCTCTTGTGAAAATGAACTTATTATTATTGCTATTTTTTCTGCAGGCATTTCTAAAGTCATTGTAGTAGATCCAACCAAATCTACATAGAGTACAACCATTTCTAATTTTGAAAATACATGTTTTCTCAGAAATTGATCTGACTCATCAACCATTCCTGAATATTCATAACCTTTTTTGAGTGCACCCCAAACCCTTTTTTGGGTTTCCAAGATCATAGATTCTGAATCAAGTATTTGAACTTTATTTTTGACAGGAATCATATTTATCATGTCAACACTATGTTGAGATTTATCAGATTTTTCAGATTCATTTTTTATTTCATTTTTATCTTTAGCCATATCTAATCAGCCTATTCTAAAGGAAAATCAGCTCCACACTTTGAACATTTTCCTCTTTTTCCCTTATATCCCTCATGAAAATACTCTGTAATCTCCATATCACAGTTATTACAAATAATTTTAGAACCAACCATGCCTAAAATTATGATTTTGTCTATTTAGAGATTGATGAAGGTTTAAGGAGAACAATAATTTGCTATTTCATGTGCGTCTAGGTTTAAGATCTTCCAATGAATTCATACAACAATTAAATGAAAAAAATGAACTGATTCAAAAAAAATTTACCGGAAAGATATCTAATCTGACTAAAATGATAGATACCAAAGTAATGATGGGTGATTCTACCATAACAGAGCAGAAAACATTCGATCCAAAATATGTAACTGACTATTTTCAAAAAATCAGCAACAATCTTAAAGATTGGTCCATACAAGATGTAACAATTACAAACAATGAAGATCTTAGAAGAATTTTTACAAAATTTGAGATAATGGAAGGAAATTATTTAATTTCAGGACACATATCATTACAATTTCATGTATTACTGTATTACAAACCGGAACAACGTGTACTTGACTGCCAAAAAGAATTATCAGAGATTGTTGATTTGACAAAAAATAATGAACAAGAAATTTCGGATAATAGTGATCAATTTGTTTTGAACAAACTAAAAGAGATGGGATACAAAGACTTTGATCATCAAAAATTATTTGAAATATTTTATGAAAATGATGAATTTAGAGAAAAAGTGTATACTGAGATTGAAAAAGATGCAGGAGTTAACTTTCAAGAACTATCAGAAAAAAAGACAAAATTATTTAATGAACTCGATTCTCTTTTAATTGAAACTTACCAAACAACTTCTATACTTATTGATGATAATAAACTAATTACTGGTGAAGAAGGCTGTTTATGTACAATAGATTTAGAATTTGTTAAAAATAAAAACAGAGAAGGATTATTTGATCCAAGAAAAATATCCAAATTAGTTAAAGAAAATATTTTAAAACGGTTAAATGAATTTGAATTAATCATTAATTAATAAACTAAAACCAAGGAATCGGAAAATGAGATGTTTTCTCAAAGGGGAGATCCGATCCCTTGATATATTTTGAACGATATTCTTAAACTATTTAGGCATTCCTACAAATTTACGCATAAAATTTGACAAAAGTTACAATTTTTGTATAGAAGAAGTCAAATACATCATCACTTGCTACATTTCCAATGAACCCATCATATGATGAAATATTAAAAGCAAATTCAATGCGAGGAACGGACATAAAAAAAACTCCGTTAATTCATTCTCACGTATTTAGTGAAATTACAGGATCTGAGATTTATCTAAAAGCAGAGTTTAGACAAAGGACTGGTTCATTTAAAATTCGTGGTGCTTACTATAAAATAAAATTATTATCTGATGAAGAGAAAAAACATGGTGTAGTTGCAGCATCTGCAGGGAATCATGCTCAAGGTATGGCATTTGCATCATCATTAGAAAAAATATCTTGTACTATTGTAATGCCAAAAAATGCATCTCCAGCAAAAGTAGCTGCAACTAGAGGTTATGGAGCAAATGTTGTATTAGAAGGAATAAATTATGATGAATCATTTGCTAAAGCAAAAGAAATTGCTAAAGAAACAGGAGCTACTATGATACATGCTTTTGATGATCCACAAATTATTGCAGCTCAAGGTGTTATAGGATTAGAAATATTAGATGATCTTCCAGATGTAGATGAAATTTATCTTCCAATTGGTGGTGGTGGATTGGCTGCTGGAACTTTAATTGCTATTAAAGAAAAAAATCCAAACATCAAAGTGGTTGGTGTTCAGTCAAATTCATTTCCATCAATGTATGAATCTGTAAAACAAGGTACATTGACTACAAGTGAAGGTGCAAGAACAATTGCTGATGGAATTTCTGTAAAAACTCCTGGAAAGTTAACATTTAATATTGTTAATCAACTAATAGATGAGATTGTTCTTGTTGATGATGTAGAAATCACAAAAGCAATGTTTTTACTAATGGAAAGAATGAAATTTGTCGTAGAGCCTGCAGGTGCCGCAAGTTTGGCATACTTGATATCAAAAAAACCATCTCCTGGAAAGAAAGTTGTTGCAATTCTAGCTGGAGGAAATGTAGATATGTATCTTTTAGGTCAGATTGTTGATAAGGGTCTTGTTGCAATGGGTCGTTTGCTTAAACTATCAATATTATTACCTGATAGACCTGGTGCATTCAAAGAAATTGTTGATGAAATAACTCTAGCAAATGCAAATATTGTAGAAGTAGTTCATGATAGATTAAGTTCTAACATCAGTGCTGGCTCAGCTGGCGTTACATTGAGTCTTGAAACTCAGGGAAAAGAGCAAGCAGATATGTTAATTGATGCACTAAAAAAGAAAAATATTCAATTCACGTTACTAACCTAATTCACTTAAATTTTTTTTTGGCAAATTTTGAAAGACCTTGTTTCTTTAATTGTTCAGATTCTTTCATGACTGAATTATGTTGATCAGATTTATGTTGTTTTAACTTCTTTTTCAAATCTGGAAATTCATTAGCAAGAATTTTAATTGCATAGATTGCAGCATTGCCAGCTTTATTAATTCCAACAGATACAACAGG
>JADFJY010000131.1 GCA_022565935.1 Nitrososphaerota archaeon | reverse complement strand
ACAAGAGGTTGGATTTTCAAATCCTTGGCTAGTTTTCCAAATTTATGCAGACCAAATCACTCAACAATGCACTGATGAGGTAGTTCCAAAATGGATTGATAGACTAGGTGCAGTAGACTTGTTCACCTATGATCACTGCTGGAAAATTTCAGAATCTCAAAGAATCGACTAATTTTTTCATCTAACATGTATTAGATCAATAATTTTATTCAGCTATGTTAGATTAGCTAAATTTCCAGACAGGGATTTGAACCAAAGTGATAATTCCCCTAATGGGTACAAGCCTCTACAGATTTTACACTCAAAATCTATTTCTAAAACAGGACATTTACAACTGATTATCTGTCTAAAATTGTAATATTTTGAACATTACAGGATCAGCTTTAATTAATTTTATTTTTGACAATAAAAATTTGATTGATATATCATGAGCGTTTTTAGTGATAATAGTAGGTTAAATTCAACACGTCTGCAAAAAATATTGTAAATCAAATCAAGAAATTAGGTGTAAAATGGGTTAGATTACAATTTTGTAATCCTTTTGGTTTACTTCACCAACTAAGCGTTCCTGCAGAAGAGATAACAAAAGAATCTTTTGTAAACGGATTTCCTTTAGATGGAAGTTCTATACTTGGATTTACTGAGATTGACAAATCAGATATTTCACTTGTACCAGATTCTGCAACCTTTGCAATCTTGCCAGATTACTTTGATACAAGTACAGATGATGGACAAAACTATTCATCAAAAGCTGCAAGAATGTTTGCAAATATCTATCAAGGATTTGATGGGGGTCGTTATTCAAGAGATTCAAGGTATATTTCAGAAAAAGCTGAACATTTTGCCAAGAAAAACGGGTTCTCAAGTTATTGGGCAGTAGAAATAGAATTTTTCATATTTGATAAAATCAATTTATCAGAACAAAAAAATCCTCAAATCATATCAAAGGAAGCTCCATGGAGTTCTCAAAACCTTGAAGATGTGATTCAACTAAAAAGAGGATATTATAGAGATTCACCATCTGATACTCTAACAAATTTTCGAGATGAGGTATGTGATATTCTAAAAACATTTGGAATAAAGACAAAAGCACACCATCATGAAGTTGCAACAGCAGGTCAAAGCGAAATTGTTCTATCCCCTACCAGTCTTACTAAAATGGCAGATACTTTTGTCACTGGAGTAAAAACCATTCGTGAAGTAGCTTCTAAACGTAGAATGATAGCTAGTTTTAATCCAAAACCTATGCCAAATGATAATGGTTCAGCTGCTCACATTAATCAAAGTCTTTGGAAAACAAAAAACAACAAAGAATACAACGCATTCTATGATCCTTCAGATAAATTTGCAGAACTAAGTCAAACTGCATATTATTACATTGGAGGTTTATTAGAGCATGCAAGATCACTTTGTGCTATAACTAATCCTACAACACAATCATACAAACGACTAGTTCCTGGTTATGAGGCTCCAACCAATATTGCTTGGGGAAAAATGAATCGTTCAGTTAGTGTTAGAGTTCCTGCATATAATAAAAAGACCCCACAAACTAAAAGAATAGAGTATCGCCCTCCTGATCCTACATCTAACATTTACCTTGTAGAAACTGCTATCTTGCTTGCTGGACTTGATGGAATAAAAAATAAGATTCAACCGCCTGATCCTGTAGATGTTGATACCTACAAACTTTCAGATAGAGAAATGAATAAACTATCAATTAAGAAATTACCAACTTCGTTAAAAGAAGCCATAAGTGCAATTAATTCTGATAATGAATTTCTAAAACCAGTAATTGATGAAGATTTTCTGGAAATGTACCTTGATAACTTGATAAAGTGATCATCAATCAATTTTTACTTGTTTTTCTGCAATTTTATACCCAAAACATATCCCAAAACTAGAGATAAAATGTATCGAACCTTAACCGTTTCATTAACAGTTTACAAATATTCATTCAATTCCAGCCCCACCTTTAGTATTTTTCTTAAACTCTTCCATCTTACGAGAGCATGTAAGTAATTCTTCAGGAGAATGTTTACTCTTTGGCCTTCTACACATGAGACAGATTTCATCACCTTCTTTTGGTTTAGGTGGTTCTGTCATTATATTACCAATACATGAAGATCACTTTTAACAATTCAGAAGTTTTTTTATTTGTATCCTAACAAACGAGTCTCAGAAAAGCCTCTACAAAGGAACAGTTCTTAACGAACTTAGAATCATTTTTAAA
>JADFJY010000130.1 GCA_022565935.1 Nitrososphaerota archaeon | reverse complement strand
TCTTTTAGTTTTGTAATGACAGTTGCATCATATGGTGCAACATAATTCTCAAGCATTTTTGAAGCACAAGTAGTCTTACTGTCTTTGATGCATATGTTATCTTTAATAGAAATTGGCATTCCAAAACATTTTCCAACTTTATTACCAGATTTAATTTTCTTATCAATCTTACGTGCTTGATCAACTGCCTCTTCATTAACAGATAAGAAAGCATGAAGTTTCTCATCAACATTTTGGATTCTTTCTAGTGTTTTTGCAACAAAATCTTCAGCAGAAATATTTCCATTTTGTACTTCTTGGACAAATTCAAGAGCAGAAATTTTGAGATTCATTAAGACATCTTCGGGGCTCGAATATAGGTTCCTTTGTAATTGTTTAGTCTGTTGATTAGTTTTTCATTATATGGAATATATTTATCATCACGTAGATTAGAAATTGAAATTTCTTGCATTGAGATTTCTTCTGATTCAACATCTGCAGAATCTAAAACATCAAAATAGTCAATCATTGATTGAACCTTGTCAACATATTCCTTATGATCATTAATGTTTATTTTCATTAATTTTGAAACGTGTTCTATTTCTTTTTCAGTAACCATTAACTAACACCCAGGGTGAAAATCTGTAAAACTCTAATATTTTTGTAAGAGTTTTTGTATCAAATTGCATATTTCGTGCCTGAAAATCATTATAAAATGAAATTATTTTAACCAATGTAAAGGAATTAAATTTCTTTGATATAATGCTAATGATTACTTAATTGTAGGTCAATTAAGCGTAAAAATAATTCCAACAATAAAACAAACCTCGTTTGTAAACACTACCCATTCGGTCATAGAGAATATGAGACCCAAGATCAGCATTACTCCAGTGTGCCTTTCGAGGACCACTTAACAACCATTTCAACAATCTAATATCTAAAGACATCATCATATAAGATTCATATTTTTTAATTTCATTTCTGTGTATTTTACTAATTCCTTTTCCATTACAACTTATTGCTATTATCAAATCTTCATTATTTACATCAATTGTTTTAAGAATTATTGTAGTATTAGAAACCCAACCTATCTTATGTCTAATCTTCTCAAAGTTTTCATATGCTTTTGGAATTAAACTAAAAATTTCAGATGCTGTAGGCATGATATCTTGCTCATAAGGAAATTTTTTATTTATCAATATTTCTTCAAGATATTTTTTTTTGTGAGCTTTGTCAATAATTGTATAATTCTTGTTTGTTTTACCAATATCAATATCTAGCCAACAATCATTGTTGAGAATAACTCCACGATATTTTGAAGATGTATGAGAAATTAACCATTCAAATGCATCTTCAAGTTCTGGCTCGCCTCTAAATTGATTCAATTTAGTGTTTTTACCACATAATGTGTAACGACCTGCAAAAGGAATGTAAAATTTTGGTTGGAATAATTCTATGTATTTTTTAGTAGTTTCTAATTTACTAAATTGTTTTTTAATTGCTTGTTCTTTTTTATCATCATCTGAAAGATTATAACAGTGTGGCCAAGATGATGCAGCAACATATCCAACAAGTAAAACATCAATATTGCCATATGTTGATTTGATTAAAGATGCAGTGTTTTTTGCAATATCGAATGGACAATCATTAGTATTAACAATTACTTGTTGTCCATTGTCAAATACCGCCATTGTGTCTATTTGAGTTGTCTTGAATTTGATTTCTGCTAAACCACACCCCATTAGTTTACCACAAATATTGGGATCACAGTTATCTGCAGCCATAATATTTACATAAAGATTATTTTTTAGTGGAATTCTAATTCCGTGTTCTAATTCAATTGTTTTAAAACCTAATCCTTCAATTTTATTTTTAAGAAATTTTTCTGGAAAATTATGAATTAGTACAGGAATTTTTTTATTTAATCTGGATAACGTTTTTGCAGAGCTGTGATCAGAATGAATATGACTTACATATATGAAATCTACATCTGCAAAATTTTCAGGTTTGAAATCATATGGCGGATACATAGCCCATGATCCCATATACTCTTCTCCTTCCAGCCACGGATCACACAGAATTTTGACTTTGGAATCTTCAATACCATCTTCAATCAAAACAGATGCAGAATTTAGTTGCGTAATCTTCATTAGTTCACACAATAATTTCTGTATCTATTAAAAAATGTCTCGTTAAATTTCAATAGTTTTTTTTAAAATATGAAAAATAAAGTGTATTTTACTAGAGGATCTTTTTATT
>JADFJY010000129.1 GCA_022565935.1 Nitrososphaerota archaeon | reverse complement strand
TTTCCAAAGATGAACTTAGTGCAATACAGTTAGTAAAAGCTAGACTTGAAAAAACAGAATCTGTAATTAAATCTCTCTTAAAAAATAAAACCATTAGCAATGACGGAATTAAAATTTCTAAAAAATTTATTCCAATTGAAAGTGTAGGGTGTTATATACCAGGTGGGTTAGCAAACTATCCAAGTTCAGTGATAATGTCAATAGTTCCAGCTAAAATTGCGGGTGTTAAAAGAATTGTAGTGGTATCCCCTCCAAATTCAGAAGGAAAAATTAATCCATTAACAATTGTTACTGCAAATATTTGTGGTGCTGATGAAATTTACAAAACAGGTGGTGCACAATCTATTGCAGCATTATCATATGGTACAAAAACTATTTCTAAAGTTGACAAAATTGTTGGCCCTGGAGGTGCATTTGTTACTATTGCAAAATCTTTGATTAGTGATCAAACTGGAATTGATATGCTTGCAGGTCCTACTGAACTAGGAATTATTGCAGATAATTCAGCTAATCCAAAGTTTGTTGCATTAGATCTCATTTCTCAAGCAGAACACAGCAAAGATACTTTTTGTTATTTGATTACAACTTCTGAAAAACTTGCAAAATCTGTTGATAATATAATTTCTAAACTAATACCTGAAATTCAAAGAAACAATTTAGTCTCATCAAGTCTAAAAAATAATGGATTTATTGCAATTTGTCCAACTAAATTTGACATGATTAGACTTGCTAATACTTTGGCACCTGAACACTTGCAAATAATGACAAAAAATCCTGAATCTTTATCCTCAAAAATCACTACATCAGGACTAGTTTTGCTTGGAAACTATACTCCATCATCTGCTAGTGACTATGTTTTAGGCTCAAATCACATTCTTCCTACTAATGGATTTGGAAAAATTAGAGGCTCACTTTCAGTTTTGGATTTTATCAAGATAAACACACAGGTTATCTCTTCTAAATCATCATTGTCAAAAATTTCAAAATATCTTCAAGTTTTAACAAAAGCTGAAGGACTTCCAAACCACTATGAAGCAGTACGAGGTAGACTAGAATGAAAAAAAATTGGTTTGAAGAAAAAATAAATAAATTTTCTTCTGTTGGAGGTTATCAAAAACCTGAACTGAATCAGAATGTATTAAAACTTGACTCAAATGAAAATTATGTTATTCCAAAACAATTTCAAAATGATATTATGTCATTAGCAAAAAAAAATTCTGATGTAAGAGAATATCCACTTGGAAAGGTAGAATATTTGATTCAGAGAATATCTAAATTTGTTAAAATGCCTTCTTCAATGATTGGTGTTGGTAATGGTTCTGATCAAATTTTAGATTTGATACTTTCTAATTTTGCATCAAAACAAACCAAAGTTCTTACTTCTAATCCTACTTTTGGTTTTTTTGAAGAGCGATGTAAATTGTATTCAATTCCTTTAATTGCAATTCCATTTTCAAATGATATGAAATTAGACATTAAAGATTTTAAAAAACAATCTAAAAATGCAGATATACTATATCTTGACTCTCCAAATAATCCTACAGGATTTCAATTTTCAAAAAATGAAGTACAAAAACTCATCAAATCTTTTAGTGGTCTTGTAATAATTGATGAGGCATATGGTGAGTTTGGTGACTATTCTCTATCAAATATGGTAAAAACTCAAGAGAATCTAATTGTTGTACAAACTCTTTCTAAATCATTTGGATTGGCTGGACTTAGACTAGGATATTTTATTGCAAATAAGAAATTTACTAATGTGTTTATGAATATTTTACAGTATCCATATCCTCTAAGCACTATAACTATTGAATCTGGAATTTTAGCATTAGACAAATCAAATCTTATGAAAGATGCAGTGACTAACATCAAAATTGAAAGAAAAAGAATTATTGAAACTTTGCAGAAATATGATGCTTTTCAAGTCTTTGATTCCAAGGCTAATTTTGTGCTTTTTGATGCTAAAGGCATCTACAAACAAGTATATTCAGCACTTATTGAACAAGGTATTTCAATTCGTAAATTAGGAAAAATAGGAAATCATGAAGGATGTCTTAGAGTAACAATTGGAACAAAAGAAATGAACTCAAAATTTTTACTAGCTATTCGTGATTTATTGGGATGACTTTAACAAAAAAATCTGAAGGAATCTACATTGATGATTCTGGTATTGATATCCTAAATGAAATTGATGCAATAATTTTTGATTGTGATGGTGTTTTAATTGATATTACAAAATCATATGATCTAGTA
>JADFJY010000044.1 GCA_022565935.1 Nitrososphaerota archaeon | reverse complement strand
TGCAGATGGCGATGGTAGTTTCCCAGACGCAACAGGAGCCATATCCGGTGATAACGGTGGTCCAACAGATGGACTGCTACCAACAGATGATGATGACGGACTTACAGTATCCTTTGAATTCTCAGAGGATGAAACTGTAGTTGGTTCATCACTTATCAGATGGAATATAGGTGAAACTCAATGGTTAGAAGCAAGTTATCCAGCTAGCGGAACAGGTGTTGTAAGAATAATTGATCCAGACATGAACTTAAATCCAGAAGCAGTCGACAACTTTGATGTCGATGTGTGGTCTGACTCCGATGCCGGAGGTATTGACCTTACTGTAACTGAGACTAATGAGGCAACCGGAATATTCGAAGGTACTGTGTTCTTCACAACTACCGATGAATCATCTGGTCACAGACTCAGAGTCGCAGAAGGTGACACTGTCACCGCAGAATATGAGGACAATACACTACCTGATCCATACACAACTGCAGATGAACTTGATATTACTGCCACTACACTAATTGGCACTGTAGTACCACCTCTCGAGAGAGCACCAGCTGCTAACTTGAGAATCGTTGATGCATTCGGTAACAGCTTAGATACTGTTTCCGTTGATCAACAGGTACAAATCAGCGCTGACTTAGCAAATGGTCAGGATAGAGAGCAACAATTTGCATACTTGGTACAGATTCAGGATGCTAACGGTGTTACAGTCTCACTAGCATGGATTACAGGTTCATTAACAAGTGGTCAATCATTCAGCCCAGCATTATCATGGATTCCAACTGAAGCAGGAACTTATACAGCAACTGCATTCGTTTGGGAGTCTATTGATAATCCAACGGCATTATCACCACCAGTTAGTACAACCATAAATGTAAGTTAAAATAACTAGTTCAAATTTTCCCTTTTTTCTTTTTTTTGAATACGACTTAACGATAGTTATGGACAATTTTTCCAGAAGTAATATCTAGGAGAACAATACCAATTAATTAAAATGAAATTCCAAATTTTATTTTCTACATTAATTGTTATCTTACTTGTAAATACTCCTAATTCATTTTCAGAACTTGATTTATCAACAAACAGCAAAGTGTATTCTACTGCACATAGTTTACAAATCTATGGAAGCGGATTACCTGAAGAAAATTTGATTATACGACTTTTTGCTCCAGATGAAACAATTGTAAAATTTGATCAAATCACTACTGATGAAGATGGTTCTTTTAATTACAGTGTATTGATTTGGCCAGAACCTTCAACAAATTTTCCATATGGAACATATACAGTTGAGGTAATTAGTACTGAACAATCTGGAATTTCTAAAAAAATTGATGTAAAGTTTACATCAACAACAGACTTGGTTGAAATACCTGTTGAAAGACATGTTAACACATTAGTCTTTGCGCCTGAAACTGCTGCAATAAATCAATCATTTCGAGTTTTTGTGCAAACAACTAGTGATGGTCTTTTAATTGGAAATGATCCTGAAAAATTACTGAAAACTACTCATGTCCATTTACCATCTGGTCTTTCTGTTTCATTATCTAGTGAATTTAACATACTACATCAAGGATTGTATTTTGTTGATTACACTGCAAGAGAAGAAGGAACACATGTCTTTCATGTTGTTGCTTTTAGTCAAGGAACAACATCTCATGGATCGGCTGCAACAAATATTCTAAGTCAAGACCTTGGTGGAATTTCTAATCAAATAATTAAACTAAACTCAATTCTAGATGAGACATCAAGTGAGCTTGATAATCTAAAATCTGAAATTAAAGGATTTGATATTACTCTAGAGCATGCGAGTAATCAAATTGATGAAAATATTGGAGATATTTCTAATTCTGTAAAATTCATTAGTGAAGCATCCTCACAACTTAATGCATTGATGTTACCAATTATTGCATCAATTGGACTAATTGTAGCATTACAAATTACAATCCTTGCACGTAGAAGATAGTTATAATAATGCTACAAAAGAAAATCCATTGATGCCCAAAGTGGCTATTTTCTTTTCAATTATACTTCTTTCATCTGTATCGACAAATTCTTATGCATTTATTTCTGGAGATATGATTTTTGAAGAAAACATATCAAAACAAATTGAATTTAATTCAGATATTATTAAAATTGATTCTAATTTTTTTGTAGAAAATAATTTTAAACGATATCTAATTTTTGGAGGAAACTCACAAAACTCTGATTATTTAAAGAATAATTCTTTGTATGGAATTCATTCTGATAGTGGATTTTTTTATGTAACAATACTTTCAGAAAATAGCGCGTCAAGTTTACTCTCTCAAGGTTATAATGTAATTGAAGATTTTCAATTAGATTTTCATTCTACTGATCAACCAATTGATGCATCAAGAATTGCTCAAATATCTCGCTCTGATATTGCACAAAAAAATTATGGTGTTACAGGAAATGGAACAACGATTGCAATTATAGATACAGGAGTTGATTTTTCCAATCTAGACATTCAACATTCACTTGCTAGAGATGAGAAAAATCATCCTATAATGCTTGATCCTGATGGTCAAGGAATTATTTTAACAAATGCAACTTTTTTTGCATTTATTGATAAAAATGAAATTATTAGAAATTATAGCAAACCTATTCCACCTCACATGACATCCTCAGTATATGTAACAAAACAAGGAGTTTTTCTTGATGTATCTCAAGGTGGAAAGGGAAGTGAAATTCCAATTTACAATTCATTTTTTCCTCAACTAGGCTCTTCAATAATTTTTAACGGGACTTTAGATACGGATATGAAAATTGGTGATGATAACAGAAATTACATTAAATCAAAAAGTGGAGTGTATCATCTTGGTGTAATTTATCAAGGTGCTACACAAGGACCTCTAGCGCGAATACAAGTTGTACCTGTATTAGTAGTTGATTCATTCATTTCTGGAGTTTATGATACTATAATTCCTGATATGAGTACTTCGTGGAAAGATTATACTCGGTTTGATCTGGAAGTAGGTCAAAAACCAGACTATGATTTTGATTTTACTGATGAAAAACCAATTGTATTAGGTAGTGGAAAAGAATTTCTTGTATATGATTCAAACAATGACGGAAGAAATGATTATAGTGCTGGAACAATTGGCGCACAAGTCTTAGATGTTTATGGAGTAATGCAAAACAAAACTGCAGAAATTGATGATACAATAAATGCAATTAATGGAACATTACTACCAGCATTTGATCCTGATGGTGAATTCTTTGGTTTAATGACTGATTTTGTGGGACATGGTACATCTGTTGCTGCATCTATTACTTCCAGAGGAATTGAAACTTATGATATCTATAACAATACTAAGAAATTTACTATTACTGGTGTAGCTCCTGGTGCAAAGATTATTCCTGTAAAGGCGTTGTGGTTTGGTGATACAGTTTATGGATGGTTATGGTCTGCCGGATTTGATAATGACAAACATGATTGGAAATTTTCAGGAAAGACTAGAGTTGATATAATCTCAAATAGTTGGGGGGTATCTGCATTCCCATCTTTTAAAACATCTCCTGGAATGGATATTCTTTCTTTGATTCTTAGCATACTTGTAACACCTCATTCCTTAGATGATGATTATCCTGGAGTAACAATAGTTTCTAGTGCAGGAAATTCTGGTCATGGATATGGAACAATAGGATTACCAAATGCCTCACCTTTTGGAATTTCAGTTGGTGCAACTACTAACAATGTCTTTGTAGGTTATGGACCATTCAAGGATCAACCTAGATTTGGAAATACAACAACACATTACAATGATGTAGTTGATTTCTCTAGTAGAGGTCCTAGTTCTATTGGAGACCCAAAACCTGACTTGATGAGTATTGGTGCATATGGATTTGTCCCATCAAGTGTACTAAAAATTAAAAAAGATTCAAAGGATGAATCATTTTCTCTGTTTGGGGGAACCAGTATGGCTGCACCTATCGTATCTGGTAGTGTCGCAATTTTAATGGAAGGTATGAGAAACCAGTCTCAAGAAATTGATCCATTTACAATTAAAAATATTCTAATGTCTACTGCAATTGATCTCAAAAATGATCCATTTACACAAGGATCTGGATTAGTTGATGTTTCTTCAGCTTTAGATTATGTAAACGGAAAAGATGGATTATTTATTGTACATAATGATGCATCATATGAAAACATTAAGAAACTTTTAGATCCTGCAATAGATAAAATAAATTCAACTGCAATTGGATTTAAAAAATTTCAACTCCCATCTAATTCTATACCTATGACTAGTTGGTTTGCAGGGCAATTACTTCCAGGAGAAAGAAGCTCTGCTACTTTTACTATAGTTAATCCTTCAGAGAATGAAATAACAATTAATGTAATACCAAAAAAATTATCCTTAATTACAAAAAATGAGTTTGATGGAACAACAACTGTACGTCAACAAGATTCAATACTTAACAAATCTGAAGCCTATATTCCAAATTATGTCAAGCTTTCAGATATAAAACAACATTTTACTCTAGGTGACTTTTTTGATGAGACAGATCCTATTCCTGATGATTCTTCATTGATGATACTAAACGTAAATTTCTCATTTGATTCATTCATGAATGATACTTCAAATGTTTATGCTGATGATATTAAAATTTCTTCATTGTATATTTATGATTGGCTTGATAACAATAATGACACAAAAATTACAAGTGATGAATTATCTTTAGTAAATAGAGCTGGTTCTTGGGGAACTGTTCAAGAACTTAGAGTTACTGACCCGAATGAAAAATTTGAAGGAACACCTCTAGTTGGAATATATCCAGTTCCAACAAGATATTCTTACTGGTTGGGTGACACAAAAATGAATTCTACATCAATGGATTATACACTATCTGTAAGTTATTATCAAAAAGAAAAATGGTCTGTTATTTGGCCTCAATCTCAAATAGTTACTGTACCACCAAAAGATGTTGCTACAATTGATGTAACATTAATTGCGCCAATTGATTTGCAAACTGGAGTGTATCAAGGATTTCTGACTTTTGAGGGAGAAAAACATTTGGTAAATGCTCCAGTATCTTTTGTAATAAAACAATTAGTTGATCAAAATGATTTTACTGTAATTATTAAAGGCAAACAAAGTGATGATGTTCTTTATGGTAATGGATACATCAAAGGAGCATTTGATATGGCTAATCGCTATATGGCAGGAGATTGGAGACAATATTATTTTGACATTCAAGATGAATCAATAAATTCAGCAGCAATTGAGCTTTCATGGATTAATGATGATACAAATCTGGCAGTCTTTGTAATGGATCCATTAGGGCAAATAGTTCAAACAAATGTTCCATCTGGAGTATTTGGTCACTTTCTAGGATGGCCTTCACTTGATTGGTTGGGTAATTCTGTCTTTAGTCAAGGTGGTGGATTCTTTCCTGTAAAAAATAAAGATGACACATCAACTGTTCTTTATGTTCCAATTAACCAAACTGGTACTTACACTCTTTTAGCACACTCTACATTATTTGGAGGAAATTCCACAACAGAACCCATTACACTTGTTGTAAAATTTACAAACATTTCATCTCAAGTAATTCAAATAGAAACAGAGTTTGAATCAAATGATTCTATTTCAGAAAATAATTATAGCACAATCTCTAAAACAAAAACTTTTTCTGATGACTTTGATCAAATAAGTAATTCTGAAAACTCTGATTCATCTTTTAGTCTTGGAATTGTTATTGGAATGATTATCGGTGTTGCGATCGGAATTGTTGTCATATTCATCATTAGACTAAAACCTAACGAATAATTGAATAAGATTTATAAGCAATTTGGCGAGTTAGTCAGCTGAATGTCAGAGCTTGGGACAAAAAAGTCTGGCGGATTATCCCGAAGAGACTTTCTAAAGTTAATGGGCGCCGCAGGCACAGGTTTAGCGTTTGCTCCATTTATCCCATTTGGTAATTTTATGCCAAATCCAAATCAGGCATCTCTTGAAAAAGTACCAGTAATTTTACCTGATGGCACTCATGCAAATATCAACACTTTCCCAATTAATTTCTCTGAAGTAATTACATATCCTTCTACTGGTGATTCTGCACTTGACGCTGAAGCATTTCGGAAATGGCAATTCATTAGATTACCTAAAGAATTAGGTGGTGAAAAAAATGAAATCCGTGCTATTAGAGCATACAGTATGATATGTCTTCATCTTTGGTGTTTGTGGAAATATTGGCCAGATGAAGGAAGAAAGAGAGGAGAATGCCCATGTCATGGTAGTATGTATGATGTAACAACTGGAACAGCTTTTTTAGGTCCTGCATCAGTACAAGCTCCACCATCAAACACATTAGCTGAATTATATTTTGAATTTGACTCAGATGGATTTGTATATATCTTGCCACCAAAGTTTGATGTAAATGCTAATGGAGTAATTGGATATGGCCGTTTCGCTTGAAAGAAGAACTGGCATAGTCAGTTTCATTTACTGGATATGGGACGGAATAGATAGAACAATCTTTACTGCAATAAAGTTTTCATTTCCATCAAGATTTGTTAGCCCGTTTGGATTCTTAGGAATGCTTACCTTTGTTACATTTATCATTCTGGGAGTTACAGGAGCTCTTCTCATGTTTTACTATCAACCAATATTGGATAGGGCTTGGGATAGTGTTCAATTCATTAATGATGATGTTCCGTTTGGTTTTCACATAAGAAACATTCACTATCATGGTTCCAACGCCATGGTACTCTTAGCTGTTCTTCACATGTATTACCAATACTTTAGTGGACGATATAAAATTAGAAATGAAGTTTTATGGATGACTGGTGTAATTCTTGGCGTTGTTACTATTCTGGAAGCATTTACTGGATATGATGTTATATTTAGTGAAAGAGCAGAACTTGCAATTAGTATTGCGGCGTCGCTGACGACATCCATTCCTATAGTTGGACCGACGATTCGTGATGCGGCGTTGGGTAGTGGATTCTCGGACTTTGTGTTAAGATTCTATGCGCAACATGTGTTCTTGTTACCTATAGTAATGCTAGGATTGATGGCAGTTCATTTCCCAAGATTTTTGGTATTTGATGTACCTATGGTCATGGCAATTTCTGGTGCTATTCTCATCACAGGTGGTGTATTCCCAATTGATATGGGTTTCAAGTTTGAGCCGACAGTACCGCCTGGTGTAACTGTTCCTGAATGGTATCTTACAGGAATCTATGCATTCATGAGGACTCAATATGACAAGTTTGTAACAGGGCTGTTATGGCCGATGATATTCCTTGCCGCATTTATTATTGTTCCGTTCATTGATAGATACAAGAAATTCTCATGGAAAGACAGACCAATAGTTACAGCATTTGGTATTACTAGCATTGCTCAGATTATGGTTACCACATATTGGGGATTCTACATTGATCCTGACGTTACGATTCCATTAGTAGAGCGTTTGGTAATTGATCCAATATTCTTCTACTCTGTAATGATATTGCTAGTGCCACTAAGTTTTGGATTTACATACATGATGATTAAACTTGCAAAGGAAGCTGAAAGAAAATCAAAACTTGCAAAAGATAAAGGTCCAAAGAAAGTTGCAACAATCAATCTTTCTGAAAAATGGATTAACTGGTTACTAATTGCTTTATTAGCATTCCAAGTATTCCTAAACATTGCAGCATATAATGCGGCTTTGACAGGAATGAAGAACATGTCATTATTCTTTATTGGAATAATCTTGTTGGTGTTTGCTGCATTCTTCCATCTTTACAGATATGCTTTGAGTGAGGAAAAGAATGCACCACCACCCCCACCAATTCCAGTACAGGAAGAAAAACCAAAACTAGATGCACCTGATGCATCTGAATCAAGTAAACTTCCAGATGGTGATACTACACCAGAAGAAAAACCAAAAGAATTAACTCAAGAAGTTCCTACACCAAAGACTACAGCCGATTTGGGAGTTGGTACAGAAAATAATCCAAATCTTGGCACTGACGAACTTGGGGAATTGAAAAAATGAGTTCACCTACATCAAGTCACGCATATGGTGTAGGAATGATTGCAATAATTATTGGCATGTCCGTTTCCATAGTGTTTTACACTTCATTTTATATTCCTGAATCATTAGCAAAGCCATCTGTATCTGAGCATATCTTAAATCCTGATGGAGATTTTATTATTGAAATTGTTCCAGGTGCAGTAATTGATGGAAATGAGAATTATGTTCCAAACCAAGCAAAAGTGTTATTGGGAGTTAGCAACAAAGTAATTTGGAAGAATTTGGATGATACTCCTCATACAGTAACTCCTGATCATAGAGCCTCCGATAGTTATAGTGGAGACTTTGGTTCTATAGGTGTCATTAAATCTGGTGAATCCTTTGAATTCCTATTTACAGAAGTTCAAGAAATTCCTTATCATTGTGAACCTCATCCATGGATGACTGGAAACATTTCTATAGAACTGAGCAGATTCTAGATAGAATATTTTGCAAAAATTATTTGACTTTCAATTTCTTTATGTTGCTCAATAATTGATACTCTAAATTTTATTTCATGTTCTTGTTTTGGTTCAAATTTAATTAGTGCGATAAATTCTGCCTTGTTTTCTGGCATCACATCTTTGTTGATAAATAACCTTGAAACATTTTGTGAAATATTTTTTCCGTTATATGATTTGTATACTATATGTTCATTTGAATCTAAAATTTGAGTATTTATCACAACTCCATCATATCTTCCTGGATATGAAACAGAAATTGTTCCCTTGATTTCAGAATTTGGGTGAATATCAGTTGAATTTAGTTTGAACTCTATATCTTTCACGAAAACATTATCTCCAAATCAGAATAAATAATTTTGTTAAGCGGGCCCAAAGGGCTTCGATCCCTTGACCATTGGATTAGAAGTCCAATAGCCTATCCATGCTGAGCTATGGGCCAAAT
>JADFJY010000043.1 GCA_022565935.1 Nitrososphaerota archaeon | reverse complement strand
ACACCTAATAACATACACCCCCTTATGTTAGAATTCAATGTAATAATTTTGAATGACAACAACTGAAGTCATAAACGAGGGAATATTTCAAACAGACAGCCCGATACATGAACTTAATCGAATGTTAATCCGGTATGATTTGACCCCAAATCAAGCCAAAGTATACTTATTTTTGAGTAAAATTGGCGTCAAAACTGCCTCTGAGGTTTCAAAATCACTCAATATTCCAAGAACTGAAACCTATCATTTATTATCAACCTTAGAACAAAAAGGAATTATTTTTTCAATGTTTGGAAAACCCACCAAATTTAACTCAGTTGGAATTGAAAAATCATTAGAAATTTTGATAAATAATGAAAAAAATAGAATTAGTGAACTTGATGCAGGTAAAACAAGTATCGTTAGATTGTGGAATACCATTCCAAATTATGTTGAAAATGAAAATGAAGATCAAAACAATAAATTCCAGTCACTACAAGGAAGGAATTCAATTTTAGTTAAATTAGAACAAATGATTAAAGAATCTAAAGAAAATATTCTAGTTTTAGGAACAGAAATGGATTTCAAAAAATTCTATTTCACTGAATTTGCTGAATTACTAAATAAAACAAAGTCGAATCTAAAAATCTTAATAGATCAATCATATGACATGCCACATATCTTTGAGAATATAGAATCTAAAAAAATTAAGAAAATCGATGATAAAAATAGAGAAGAGTTTTGTTTTATCATAAAAGATGACCGTGAAGTGATTTTCTTCATTAGTAATAACAATGTTAAAGAGATGCTTGCAGTATGGACTGATTCTAAAACATTTGTCAGAACACTAAGATCATTATTTAGTCTTCTATGGAAAAAATCACATCATCTTGATGAAACTAATGTAGAATCACTATTAGGTTCTGAAATTACTTTTGAACACAGAATAAGAGAGATTGAACAAGAAAAAATCATTCTAAATTATCTACATAAAAATTTTAAATTATTAGAAACTAATGGGGTATTATAAATTGAGTAAAACCGAGAGAGTAAAAACCAAACAAAAAGAAGTGATTGAAAGTTTGGAAATTTTAATAATTGATGATAATGAGCAAATAACAAAGATGCTTAGTACATTTTTAGAGCTTAAAAAACAGAAATGTACTGTAGCAAATGATGGAAAAGAAGGGTTAGCCATAATTAAAGAGAATAGACATGATGTAATTTTGTTGGATTTGGCTATGCCTGAATTTGATGGCTATGCAGTGATAAAAGACCTAGAAGAAAGTAATACTCTAAAGGATCATAAAATCATTGTATTCACTGCATCAACAATTACCCAAGAAGAATTAGATGTATTGGTAGATAGAGGGGTTCATTCATACATCCTAAAACCAATTGATATTGACATTTTACTATCTAAAATTATTGAAACTGCAAACTCCTAAAATTTGGGAGTGTGTCTAAATGCTTTCAATCAAACATACCTTATTTTTGGTATCAGGAGTATCAAGTTTTATTATATTTTACATGGGACTTGTAAATTTTATAACATCAGTTGACAACTCAACTGGACTGATTTTACTAATATTTTCTATATTTGTAGCTATAGGTACATTACTAGCAACAGTATCTATTTCAAAGAGTATCACAAAACCAATAGAAAAGCTAACTCAAAATATGACAAAATTTTCAAAGACAAAAAAAATGTCTAATAAAAATAAGATTAAAACAAATATAAAAGAAATTTTTGAATTAAATGAAAATTTTGAAAATATGGGAAAAACAGTAGAAAAAACAATCGAAGTACAAAAAGAGTATGTAGAAAAATTAAAAATTATGGATAGAAAAAAGGTTGAATTCTCATCAATGGTATCTCATGAATTAAAAACACCACTAGTCCCAATCTTAGGATATGTCCAAATGTTACAACAAGAAGAACTGCTTGGAAAATTAAATGAGAAGCAAAAAGAAGCAGTAGATGAAATTTATCTATCAACAAAAAAACTAGAAAGATTAATTGGGGATATTTTAACTACACAAAAATTAGACTTAGGGAAATTGGTTTTTGATAAAGAGAACATCAACATTTCAGAATTACTATATGGGATAATCAAAGAATTTGAACTTGAGACAACTGAGAGAAAAATCAACATCAACATAAACTTGAGTGAAAATCTTCAAATTTTTAGTGACAAGAATAGGATAAATCAAGTGTTTTCCAATTTAATTAAAAATTCGATAGGTTTTGTTTCTTCAAATACAGGCAACATAACAATAGGCGCAAAAGACAGTTTCAATGATGTAGAATTTTTTGTGCAGGATAATGGTATAGGAATTTCAGCTGAAAATCAAAATGAACTATTCAAAAAATTCTACCAAGTCGATACATCAACAAGTAGAAAAAGAGGCGGAAGTGGGCTAGGTTTGGCAATATGCAAAGGTATTGTTGAGGGCCTAAAAGGCAAAATTTGGGTAATAAGTGAAGAAAATGTTCAAACTACATTCTTTTTCAAAATTCCAAAAAAATCGATCAAAATATCAGTCCCGAACAAATTAAAATAAAAATCAAAAAAAAGTAAATTTAAGATTTACTTTTACGTCGATTAGAATCAAAAAAATTTATTCTTAGATAATCAAAATTATATTAACGTTGGATTATCATCAAACTTTTTTTTTGAGTTTGTAAATCAATCAATGAGCCATTCTTAAGATTTTTAAAAAAAGTACAAATCATTTCAATTCCTGCAACAATCTTTGGAGCATTATTTTTTACAAATTCTACTCTTTCTGTACTTGATTTTGGTTTGTTATCAAGATAGTTTTGATAAACTTTAGCCCCATCATAGTCAACATATGCAATTCTTGCACTAAAGTCTGTTCTCTCCAAAACTAGACTATCGCCTCCAATAATTGCAGTATGATATGGATGGGCGATTAATGATTCAGATAATTTCTGAGATGTGTTAATCTTGGCTTTTTGTAATTCAGTTGCAAATGCATTAAAATCAGCTAAGAGATAAAATGTAGCATCAGGTTTTGTGGTCTTTATACCCTCAATGGCAGATAATGCATGAAAAGTATATTCGCCCATTATATGATGAATACTTCGAGTTACATCAAAATATTCATTCATTTCTTTACTAATTTCAAATCCTGCAATAGCAGCATGTTGAATTGGAGTAGACACGGCAGTAAATTCTGTTGCAAGAATTTTTTTGAATTGTCTCTTTAGATCTATTGCATGTTGTGGAAAAATTACATAACCTAATCTATAACCACCAGCAGCATGTGATTTTGATAGACCATTGGTAACAAATGTACCTTCTGGATAAATTTTTCCCATACTGACAAAGTTTTCAAACTTGTATGTGGTTTGAGCATAAATCTCATCAGCAATAACAGTAATATTTTGCTCTCTGCAAACATCTGCAATTTCTTCGAGTTCTAATTTATCATATAATAGTCCAGTTGGGTTATGGGGATTGTTTAAAATCATGATCTTTTGTCGATCCTGTAATCTAAGTGCTAATTTTCTTAGATCAATGGGAGAAATTTTTCCATTTACACGAGCTGGTAACATGTGATAATTTTTCTTCAAAAATCTAATTTGTGGAAGATATCCCAACCAAGCAGGTGTAGGCAAAATCACAGTTCCATGTAAAATCTCTAAAAGATTGAAGATTAGTTCCTTTGTTCCAGGTCCAACATAGATTCGTTTAGGATCTACATCCATTCCAAAATAGTGGTTGTTGTATTTGGAGATGGCATTACGTAATTCAGGAATTCCAGGTACATCAGCATATGTGCCTTTATCCACATTTTTGATTAATGCTTCTTGGATTAGTTTAGGTACTGGAAATGGAGACTGTCCAAATGCAAACCCGTATAATCCAAAACTACACTCTGGATGAGAGCAATTAGAGTGAAATTCCTTCAAAAATGTGTTTAATTTGAGGTTTTCAGGCATCTCAATGTCTTCAACCTGCTGGTCAACTATGAATTTCAATATTGAGTATTATCAGATTTGATTAAGAGATGAAGCGTGAAATAGTAAGTAGTAAAAAGTTAGATTTTTTCAACCTAATTTTGGAATTTCATCCAAAATATTTGGATTTTCAAGAGAGGATAAATCACCTAGATCATCACCTAATAGTTTTGATTTTAATAATCGACGCAAGATTTTACCTGTTCTAGTCTTTGGTAAATCAGATAACTGGAAAATATGTTTAGGTCTTGCAACTTTTCCAATCTTTTCAGAAATATAATCAGAAATTTCAGATTCTAAACCAATGTCTTTTTTGTCATCTGTTACAAAAAATACAACGATTGCTTCACCTGTAATAGCATCAGGAATACCAATTGTTGCAGCATCAAAAATTTTTTTATGTGAAATTACAGTGTGTTCAATTTCAGCAGTACTCATTCTATGACCTGAAATATTCATTACATCGTCTGTTCTGCCACGCATATACCACAAGTTATCATCATCAACATAGACATAATCTCCGTGAAACCAAACATTGTCAAATCGTGACCAATAGGTTTCAAGATATAGTTTATTGTCATTTAATAATCCTCTAGTCATTGCAGGCCACGGTGACTTGATGACTAGATAACCATTTTGTTTTTGCATAGAATTTCCATCATCATCAAAGATATCAAGATTCATTCCAGGAACTGGAATTCCAACAGTAGATGGTTTTAGTTTCATTCCAGGAAATACAGATAACATTGCACCTCCAATTTCAGTGCCACCTGACAAATTCATAATAGGAATTTTCTTGTTACCAACTTTTTCAAATAACCACCACCATGAATCCTCATCAAGTGGTTCACCAGTAGTTGGAATATTTTTAATTTTATTTAGTGAATAAGATTTTAACGGTTCTATGTTATTTTTTTTAAACAATCTGACTGCAGTTGGAGATATGCCAAAAATAGTTACATCATACTCAGATAAAATTTTCCATATTCTATCAATGCTTGGAAAATCAAATGCGCCATCATAAATTACAGCACTAGCCCCCATTATCAAAATACCATATACATTCCATACTAAACCTGTTATCCAACCAATATCAGCAGGCCAAAATAATGTGTCATTTTTATTCATATCAATAAGATATGCAGCCTGATGACCTGCAAAAACTGAAAATCCCCCATGAGTGTGAATTACACCTTTAGGCTTGCCTGTTGTGCCTGAAGTATAAAGAATAAACAATGGTTCTTCAGAATCTAAAATTTCAGTGTTGCAAATAACGCTTTGAGAAGATACTAGATTATCATAAAAAATTAATTTTTCTGATTCTTCATAATTATCAATTCCTTTGTAAGATACCACGATTGTTTTTTCAACAACAGTATCCATAATTGCAGCATCTACAGTATTCTTTTGAGACACTGGTTTGCCTTTTCTTAAAAAACCATCAGATATCAAAAGAATTTTTGCTTTACAATCATGTAAACGCACATGTAGTGATTCTGAACTATATCCCGAAAAGATTACTGTTTGGATTGCACCAATTTTTGAAGCAGCAAGGATTGCAACTATTGCTTCTTCAATCATAGGTAAATAAATTGCTACAACATCTCCTTTTTTTACTCCAAGAGATTTTAGACCATTTGCAAGTTGTGATACTTTAGAATCTAATTCTGAATAGGAAATCTCAGATGTCTTACCATCTTCAGATATAAAATAATATGCAATTTTTTTAGGATTTTGTTTTGCAAATTTTTCAACAGATGATTTGTAAATGTTAGTTTTTCCATTAACAAACCACTTGGACCATTCAATTCCTTTAGAAATATCTAGTGTTTTCGTATATGGTACATCCCAAACAATCCCAATATCTTCATCTACTGCTTCCCAAAACCATTCTAAATTCTCCTTTGCTTTTTTAGATAGTTCATCTAAAGATGAAATGTTATGTTTTTGCATGAATTTGAATATATTGGATTCTTGGATTTGTTTGTCAGTTGGAATAAATTCAAAATCAGACAAGTTATGATTTTTACAAACTCATAAAGTGTAAAAAGATTTTTTGATTCATGATATGTCTATTCCAAGACGTCGTGCACATGCAATTGCAGCTTTTCCATCATCTTCAGTAATACCTACTTTTAGGAATTTTTCAGTCCAGTTAGTTTGAGAATTCATTGTGTTTTCATGATAATATTCTCTAAGAATCACCCCTATCTGTTCATCTAGTCTATGTTTTGTTGCATCATTCATGCCTGCTTGAAGAATAGTAGCATCTGATATGGCAAGTATTTTAATAAATTCAATGTCTTCTAATGATAGTTCAGTCATGAATTATCCTATCTGTTTTTTTAGTAAATCTAATGTTAACTTAGGATCTGCCTTTCCTTTTGTTTTTTGCATTACTTTTCCAACTAGATAATTAATTGTTTGTGGATTAGATTTTGCTTGCTCTACTGCTTGAGGCTCATCAGAAATTACCTCTTGAATTATTTTTAATATTGTTGATTCATCAGAAACATTTCCTAAATCTAATTCTAATATTACTTGAGATAAATCCTTTCCAGTTTTTACAATTTCATACAATGCATTTTTTGCAGAGATTCTAGAAATTTTTCCTGATTGAATTGAATCAGCTAAATCTTTTAGATGTGTTCCAGTAATTTTTGATTCTTCACGTTTTTCTCTAGTATCAACTAGACCCATCAGATCAGTAGTTATAATATTTGCAATTTCTTTTGCATTAGATTCTGTATGGGATTTTTCAAATAAATCAGAATAAAATTTGTCAGATGATAAAACAGTTGCAACCTGTGGTGTAATATTAAATTTTGAAACATATCTTTCTTTTTTTGTGCTAATGCTTTCAGGCATTTTTAATTTTAATTCAGCTTTAGTTTTTGGATCAATTCTAACCCAAGGAATATCACCTTCTAGAAAATAACGATAATCAAGATCTTCTTCCTTAGAACGTGATGAAACAGTAATCTTTCGCTTATCATCCCAATGTCGTGTTTCTTGAATAATTGAAATATCTCGAGAATGTAGACTTTCTTGTCTTGTAATTTCAAAATGAATGGCTTTTTCTAAATCGTGAAATGAACCAATATTTTTGATTTCAACTTTTTTACCACCTTCAATTGAAACATTGGCGTCAATCCTCATTGCGCCATCCAAACCTGGATCTGAGACTCCAAGATTTTCAAGTAAATCAGACAAAATATTGACAAAATCTCTTACTTGTTTAGGTCCTTCAAAATCGGGTTCTGTGACAATCTCAACTAATGGCGTACCTGCCCTATTGTAATCAACCAGAGTGATTAGATTTTTAGATGAACTACCTTCGTAAATTAGTCTACCAGGATCTTCCTCAAGTTGAATTCTTGTAATGTTGATTTTTTTCTCACCAACCATTATTGAACCAGTGCCACCAATACTGGTATCTCCATAGATATTTAGCTGAGTGATTTGAAAGTTTTTTGGCAAGTCTGGATAAAAATAATTTTTTCTAAAAAAAGCAATTTTATCAGGAGTAGTACAATTAAGGGCCATTGCAATAATTGTTGCTTTTTTTACTGCCTCTTGATTTAATCTAGGTAAAGTTCCAGGTAATCCCATACAAATAGGACATATGTTTTCATTTATTTTAAAATCTCTATAATTTGCTTTACATGAGCAAAATAATTTACTTTCCAAATTTGTTAGTTGACAGTGAATTTCTAAACCAATCTTCGTCAAATTGGAACCTCCGGCAATGTAACAGTTTGTTCTAGTGCATATGCAGCTTGTAGTAACAATTTATCTTGCATAGTGTCTGCCAATAATTGTATTCCAATTGGTAACCCATTTGAGATAACAAATGGAACTGAAATTGCAGGTTTTCCAGTGAGATTTGCAGTAACAGTGTTGATATCAATTTGAAACAGCGAAACAGGATCATCAATTTTTTCACCAATTTTAAATGGTAAAATTGGAACTGTTGGTGCAATTAACAAATCATATTTTTTGAAGACCTCATCAACTTCTTTGGTAAGTTTACTTTTTACTTTCATAGCCTTGAGAAAATATTTTCCTGCTTGTCCCGCAGATGGAACAAATCCACCAATTATCATTCTTCGAATAACTTCTGGGCCAAAGTTTTTTCTTGCTTTTGAAATATAAGAATTGAACTCATAGCCTTCAACTGAAAAATCATACCCGTATCTCAGATTATCATATCTAGCAAGATTGCTTCCAGCTTCTGTTGCAGTAATTGTATAGTATGCTGCAACAGAATACTTTACCATATCTAGGGATACTTCTTCGCATACTGCTCCAAGACTCTCTAATTTTACTATAGCATCTTTTGTTGCGGATAATACTGCTGGATCAATTCCATCTCCAACCATCTCTTGAATAATGCCAATTTTCTTACCATCTATGCCTGAATCAATTTCTGAAAGATAATCTTCATTTTTGTTATCACGAGTTGTATTATCATTAACGTCTAATCCAGAGATAATATTCAGCATAAAGGCAGTATCTTTTACAGTTCTAGTTAATGGTCCAATTTGCTCAATACTATTTGAATAGGAAATCAAGCCATATCTGCTAATTAGGCCATACGTTGGTTTGTATCCAACTATAGAACAAAAGCTTGCAGGATTTCTAACAGAGCCACCAGTATCAGAACCCAACGATGCAATACACTCAAAAGCACTTACAGAAACTGCACTACCGCCAGAAGACCCACCTGGAACGTAGTCAGGATTCCATGGATTTTTGCTCGGACCAAATGCACTAAATTCAGTTGTCAACCCCATAGCAAATTCATCAAGATTTACTTTTCCAATGAATATAGCATCTTGTTCTTTTAGTTTTGTTATAACAGTGGCATCATAAGGAGCAACAAAATTTTCAAGCATTTTTGAGGCACATGTTGTTTTACTATCTTTTATACACATGTTGTCTTTTATTGAAATTGGCATTCCAAAAC
>JADFJY010000128.1 GCA_022565935.1 Nitrososphaerota archaeon | reverse complement strand
TAGAGGCAGAGCAAAAGGCATTCAAGGCAGAAAATGATCTTAAAAGAATTGAAGTAGAGGCAAGACAACATGCAGCACAAGCAGAAGGTATTGCTGCAGCAAACATTGCACAAGCAAACGGTGAAGCTAAAGCAATTAAAATTATCAATGAAGCACTATCAACTAATCCACAATATCTAGAGTGGCTAAAAACACAGCAATGGGATGGAAAATTACCACTAGTTGTTGGTGAAGGCGGAACACCATTTATCTCAATACCAACTCAATAAGATAATTAAAATTCTAAACTAGATATCTTCGGTAGTATTTGATTTATCTCTCATTTCATCATACATTGAAAGAAAATGATCAGGCTCACGTTGTCTGTAACGTTTTTGGAGAAATAAGATTTCTTTCTCTGAAATTTCTTTTCCTTTGTAAATATGGTATTCTTTTATGATTTGATATTGAGTTTTTTTAATGTTAAATTCTTTGAGTGTTAAATTCACTGATCTGTTACAAAGAAAATCCTTAAGCAGAAAATGGTATACCAAATAACCCCCGATTCCCAAAATAGCAACTAATGATAGTGGTATGATGAGAGCTGTTATGAAGATTGGAAAAAACATCATGTCTGCTAATGATTTACTTAGTATTTCATTGTATTTATTTTGAATAATTTGAGGCTAGAATTATTTTTTTAATCACACAATAATTAGATGAAGCTAATTAGTTAATGCTAATTTTCATACTGTTTAAATCAACTATTTACAAAATTATTACATGAAAAGTAGTTCATGCAGAATGTGCGGAGAAGAATTAGAAGTAAAGAAGAAATGCGATGTTTGTAATCAAGCTAATCAATTCTTTTGTCATAGCTGTGGTCATGTAACTGAGGAACAAATTCATAATCAATGTATTATGGCAAGTTTTAGTCACACATTGCTTGATCTAAAATAGAAAATACCTAGAGAATTTTTCATACAGAAATAAATTAGATGGCATATGGTATAATTTATGGCAGACAAAATTTCTACAACTGATCTAAAATCCAAAAAAAGTGATTTTGTAATAATTGATGTCAGAGAAGTTGACGAACTAGATGGTGGAGTTATTGAAGACTCTATTTCCATGCCACTGGGGCTGGTTATACGAAATGCAAAGAAAAAACAGATTGAAAATCTTAAAGGTAAAAAAATCTGTACATATTGTGGAACAGGCTATCGAGGAAATATTGCAGCAGATGAACTAGTTAAAGAGGGATTTGATGCAGTTACTCTAGAAGGTGGATATTCTTCCTGGAATCAATAATTTTTTTATTCATTCCATACTGATTGTGTTTTTAGCCATGCAATCAAATCTACATACAACTTACTTTTTTGCATGTTTAATACTGCAATTTCAAGATTAGTAGATGATTTTACAGTTTTCGTATATTTTTCATATTTTGAAAAAACTATCTTATCTAGATACATCTCATTTTCCATCTCTTTTTTTGCCAACTCTTCGGATTCACTCATAGCAAAACTTGCAAATAAAACTCCGTCAACCCAATATGCTGTGCTAGCTTCTAATGCTGACATCATTCCTATGAGGTCATCTAAGCTTAATTTTATCATGTCACGAACAAAAATTCGATCATATGGTTTGTGAATAAAATCTGTCATGAATTTTGTTTTTTTTAGAGTTTAATGAACATTTGGAAATTTAATAACTAGTTTTTCAAAAATCATCTCATGACTGAAAAACATGATGAACTATCTAATAATGATCTGTTTGTAACAGAATTTCCAAAAAAAGGACTTGGCATTGTTGATTATCTTCAAGGAAGAGTGCATTTTGCTTTACTTGATCAAATGAAATTAATGTCAACATCTGGAATGAGCCAAGAGAAAATAAGAGAAGAAATCATTGCTAACGTGAATGAAATTATTGAAAACTTTGATCCAGAAAAAGAATCAAAAAGTCATTGATTCCATTTTTGTTGATTCTGCCATGATAATTTTGTGGCATTTACAGTAACAGTTAGTATGTGGCATATCGCTATTGTTTCTGTATTTACATTCTTTTGTGTGCTCAATCATTGACAATTTTTAGAGATCCTTACTATGTTATTCTAATGTTGGGTCACGGCTCAATATGTTTAGAATATGTTCAACAATTTGTTTTTGACCTCCAGCATGAAGTTCTGTTCGTACTTGTTCAGAACCCAAGCTAACAAAAATTAGATTGTCATCCCCTAAAGGAAAAGTCATTCTTGTAATCTTTTCAAATGCTGCTATTGCATACAATCCCTTTCCAATTTT
>JADFJY010000042.1 GCA_022565935.1 Nitrososphaerota archaeon | reverse complement strand
TCTTGCCTAAGATAATGGGAAGGGAGATATTACAAGTAGTATTTTATCTAAAAGAAGAATTTCAGTTAGAATTATTTCAAGAGAAAATGGAATTATTGCGGGTACAACATATGCAAAAGAAATTTTCAAACTTGAGGAATGTAGCACTAAAATTTTAAAAAAAGATGGTTCTAGAATAAAACCAAATCAAACTGTAATGACCATAACAGGTGATGCAGGAAAGATTTTGATGTGTGAGAGAACTGTACTAAATCTTCTAACTAGAATGAGTGGAATTGCAACACAGACAAATGAACTTGTGAAAAAAATTCCAAAGAAAGTAAAATTATATGCAACAAGAAAAACAGCACCAGGGCTTCGATACTTTGACAAAGAAGCTGTGGAAATAGGTGGAGGAAATAAACACAGACTCAGATTAGATGAAATGGTGATGATTAAAGACAATCACATTGCTGTTGAAAATTCATTATTATCTATAATTAAAAAAGCAAAGAAAAAATATAAAAAATTTGAAGTTGAAGTTGAAAATACTTCAGACGCAGTTCTTGCTGCAAAAGAGGGAGCAGCAATAATTATGTTAGATAATTTTTCACCATATCAAATCAAGAATGCAATCAAGATTCTCAAGAATCATAAATTGCGAAATAAAGTAATGCTTGAAGCATCTGGAGGAATAAATTCAACGAACATATCCAAATATGGTCAAACAGGGGTTGATATAATTTCAGTTGGAAGTATTACAAATTCTGTAAAAGGAATTGACATGAGTTTAGAAATTTAAGAATCAAGTTGTTGTAACAATTCAGAAACTTTTTTGTTTTTTGGATTAATTTCTTGAATTTTGTTACAACACTGAATTGCTTGTTTGTTTTCATCTAATTTTTGGTGAGAATATGCTTTCAAAAGTAAGACATCAATATCATAAGAACCAATTTCTAGAGATTTCTCAAAGTATGAAATAGCAGTTTTGTACTTGTTTTCCATATAGTAAATTCCACCTACCATAAACAAAACATCGTGATGATAAGGGTTTTTTTTCAAATATTCTATGCCTAATTTTAGTGCATTTTCATACTTTTTTGCTTTGATGAGTTTTTTGATTTCTTTGAATTTTTGAATATTTTCTTTTACTTGAGGATCTTTTGGTACTCTACTAAATAATCCAACCAAAATAGTTACACAACTTATTTAATTTCAAGCATTCTATTAATTGCTAAACGAGCCTTGTCAGCAATTTTTTTAGGAACAGTGACAACATGTTTATCATTAACTAATGAATCATACACTTTTTCAAGTGTTATCATTTTCATGTATTGACATTCAGCTTTATCTGATGCAGGAATGAATGTTTTGGTAGGATTATCTTTTCTCATTCTGTATAATATTCCAGTTTCAGTAGCAACAACAAAGTTTTTTGATTTTGATTTAGAGACATGTTTTAACATACCATCTGTAGAAAGTATTGATACTTTTTTATCATCAAAACTTCCATCTGCTACATCATACATCATTGGAGTGGTACAACCACACTCTGGGTGGATAATAAATTCAGTATCTTTCATTGAATCTAATTTTTTTATAATATCTTCAGGGGTGATTCCTGCATGAACATGACATTCACCTGCCCAAATACGCATATTTTTTCTTCCAGTCATTTTTGCAACATAAGAACCAAGAAACATATCAGGTAAAAACAAAATTTCTTTATCTTCAGGGATAGATTTTACAACATTTACAGCATTTGATGATGTACAACAATAATCAAGTTCTGCTTTAATTTCTGCAGTGGTATTAACATAACCTACTACAATAGAACCTGGATGTTGTTTCGTCCAATTTCGTAATTCATCAACTGTTATCGAGTCAGACAATGAACAGCCAGCTTCTAAATCTGGAATCAATACTCTTTTTTCAGGGCTGATGATTGCAGCAGTTTCTGCCATAAAATTTACACCACAAAACAGAATTGTTTTTTGTTTGACTTTTGCTGCTTGTCTTGATAGACCCAAAGAATCACCTGTAAAATCAGATACATCCTGGACGTCAGGAATTTGGTAATTATGTGCCAAAATGACCACATCTTTTTCTTTCTTGAGTCTCAGAATCTCATCTTTGAGTTTTGAAGCTTGTTGTACTAACATAGATTACAAAAAATTGTCTTTGTAGGGATTTAAAGAATAGGAAGTAGCCTAGAATTCTCTAAAAAACTAGCAAATGTGGCAATAATTGCCAAATTAGGTACCAATTCGAATATCATCTGAGCAGTATTTTCTTAGAGTTTCAATAGCAGATAAAATTGCTAACCTGCTTGTTTTTGGGTTATTAGCATCTGGAAAATTTTCAATTGTAAATGTCATCTTGCCAAATTTTCCAGCGGCTTCTATGTGATGAGTATTTTTGTCAGTGTTTGGATCAGCAACAATTTTTACACCTGTTTTTTCACTACCGATTCCTGACAATGATAAAAGTGCAGCTACATTGATGTTGGCAGGAAACAAAGAGACAGCCTCTTTTGCAGTTCCCTCAAAGATTGTTGTAGGTGATGTAATTGAATCTAAATCAATATCAGATGTTTCAAAAAACTTGGCACCTTTAAGAGAACGTGGATGTTTTGTTGTAGTAATAGATAGTGATTCTAATTCATCTTTGATGGATTTTATTCCATCCAACCCAGCAATTGCACCAGAAGGAAGATAGATTGTTTTTTTGAAATCACTACATGCATCTGACAAAATTTCATAGATGGATTCATCAAGTAATGCACCAACACTCATAATCATCAAGTCACGTTTATTTTGCAAAACACTTAGTGCTACATCTCTTACTGCATCCTGAGAAGCAGCTTCAACTATAATGTGTACTGGATGTGAGGATAAAAGATGAGAGTTTTCTACAATTTCGGGCTTTGTATTTAATTTTGAAACAAGTTCAACTGCAGCTTCTTTAGAGGTATCATAAACATGAGTTAGAACTGCTGGAATCTTACCTGAATCAATTGCAAGGGCTATTTGAGTACCTATTGCGCCACAACCCAATAAACCAATTTTTTTCAATCAGCAGTACTAGAAACAATCACTTAATTAATTCTAGGTAACCCATCAAACACAAATGAAAAATTGGTCTGAAAGGCAAAATAGAATAATGGTTTGGATAGATCAGTTTTGTCAAGGTTTAGTACAACCTAAAGAATTTATTCAATCCAACTAACCATTGTTGTGCTTAACACTGTATACAAAGACGCTATCATCAACAGAGACAAGATGTTATCCATTCTCAAAGGTCCTAAATTTGAGCAAATTTTACAAAAAGCAAGAGAGAATTGGATAGAATTTACGCCTACAAAAGAAGAGGTAGTTACAGCAGGAATTGATAGTAGTTTTAACAATACAAAATTTCAAGGAATTGAGCTTTGGGCAACAACAGCAGTTTCAATCAAATCTGATGGAGAAATTCTAGTGGATTTACATGATTCAGGATTAGGTTCAGACATAGATCTTTCAAGAATTGCAACTAAAATGGAAATTGATGCTTGTGTGAAAACCGTAGATTTGGTTGATTTAGTATTGATGGATGGTTCACTACACTCTCAATTTATGACAAGACAATCAACTTTAGGTTCATTGGTTGTAAAGACAATGAAAAAAAGAGATAACGTAATATTCATTGCAAAGACATCAAATACAAAAAAACAATTTGAAAGTTTAGGTTCTCTTGCAGGAGATATTTTTTATTATAATCACGTAACAAACAATCCAGGATTTAGTAAAATATTTGTAGAAAAAAAATATGGTACAGATAAAGTGATTTCATCAACATTTGTGAGATTAAGTGACTCTACTCCAATAATCAAATTAGAATTTCTAGGAGAACAACATGATGAAAGTGAAGTTAAATCAGTATTAAATAAATTGTACAAGACTAGTGTAGGCGGATATCCATATGCATTAAAGCTCGCACATAATAATTGTAAAATATCAGATAAGGAACTTGCAAAAATGGTTAGTTTGTTAGGATTAAGTAATGAAATTGGTTCACGGGAGGTATTAGGATGAGTTTGGGTTTTGTTGTAGGAGAATCAAAACCTACATTTGTAACAGCAATTACTTCAAGGGCACTATCTGTTGGTGAGTATATCAAAATTAATTCAGAAGAGGGAGAAATTTTAGGGCTAGTTGAAAGATCATCTATATCAAGTGCTGCTTTTACTGATGTCAGAAATTTTGATGAAGCAATGGAAAGTACTGAAATTGCAAAACTCAACAAAAGAGATAAAACATTCACTGCGCATATTGGAATTTTAGGATTTTTAAAAAATTTGAGAAAAGGTCAATCTATCATTCCTGCAATTCCACCAATTCCAGGCACGGAAATCACTCAACCGAGTAGACAAGATCTTGAAGAAATTTTCAGCCCAAAAAATGAAGGATGGGTAAAGATTGGAAATCTTTTACGAAACAAAACAATTGATGTCAAAATAAATTTGGATAAGATTGTTTCAAGGCATTTAGGAATATTAGCAATGACAGGTATGGGTAAGAGTAATCTTGTTTCACTAATTACAAAACAAATTTCAAAATTAAAAGGAACTGTAATAATTTTTGACTATCATAACGATTACACATTTCTAAATATTCCACGTATCAATGTAATTGATGCAAAAATAAATCCTAGATTATTAGATGCAGATCAACTATCAGAAGTATTAGAGATTAGAGATGGAGCAAATGTTCAACAACGAGTTTTGAGAATGGCATTTACAAAACATGTCAAAGAAGCAAAAGAATTTTGGAAAAAATTGGAAACTGAAGTTGATTTTATTGTAAATTCAGAAGATAAAAAGCTAAAAGAAATTCGGACATCAGCATATAGAGTTCAGGATATTATAGAAGAATCTCAAAGGAGATTTGAAGATATTTTAGATCCTGATATGGGGGATCCAATTAGTTTCATCAAAGAGGGACGAACAAATATTCTTAATATTTCAGAGTTATCAGAAAAACAAGCTAATGTTGCAGTTGCATTTTACTTGCAACAATTACTCAAAGATAGAAAAGATGCCAGTATTGCAAGACATGGAAGAACAAAAAGAGAAAGGAATTACAGATTTAATTCGCCTATTTTTGTAATTATAGAAGAAGCACATGTATTCATTCCAAAAGATCATGACACCAGTGCAAAATACTGGGCTGCAAAAATTGCAAGAGAAGGAAGAAAATTCGGATTGGGTTTAGCAATTGTATCTCAGAGACCACGAAGTATAGATCTAAATGTACTCAGCCAGATGGGATCATTTGCTATAATGAAGATTATTCAGGAAGATGACCAGCGTCAAATAGCCTCAGCAACAGAGTCTACCAGCCGTGAATTAATTTCTCAATTGGCCTCGCTTAACGTAGGGGATGCGGTTCTTGTGGGTCAATGGACAAATTTGCCATCAATGGTACACGTTGAGGAAGTAAAAGAGAAGGTAATGGGTGCAGATCAAAGCGCAGTTACTGCTTGGGCAAATGCAGATAAAATGAAAGAAGTTGCAATAGAATCAACACAGGGGCTTATTCAAAAAGATTTGTTGTTAGACTAAATGTTATTTTCTCACATTTCAGACACACATTTGGGATTGGTACAATATGGTTTAGAGGAGCGTGCACAAGATGTGTATGATGCATTTAATCAATCAATTGACATATCAATAAAAGATCATGTGAATTTTGTAATATTTGCTGGAGATATTTTTCATGAACCTAAGCCAAATGGAACAGCAATTAATCAAATGGCAAATGGATTAATAAGATTAAAAGAAAATTGTATTGATTCATTTTTTATTTTAGGAGAACATGATATCAGTAGAATCAGAGCTACACCAATTCCATATGTGTACCATAATTTAGGATTTTCAAAATACATTGGTCAAGGAATTCCAATTGAATACAACGGGATACTCCTTGCCGGATTTGATAAAATTAGAAAAGCAGAAATGCCACAATATGAAGAAAAATTTGCAGAGATAGATAAACGTGCACAAAATCATTCTGGACACAAGATTTTAGTGTTGCATCAAGGAATTACAGAATTCAACAAGTTTGCTGCAGAGATACAATCAACTGACTTGCCAAAGAATTTTACATATTATGCCATGGGTCATCTGCACGATAAAGATGTGAAACAATTTAATCATCTAAATGGCCCAATTGCATATCCTGGCTCTACTGAATTGATAAGTGAAGGAATTAAAGAAACAAAAAAAGGATTCTTCGAAGTAGATATTTCTGGAGAAGAAGCAATCCCTAATTGGATTCAAGTAGACACAAGACCTCAATTTTCATTCAAAACAGAATACAAAGAATTATCAAAAACAATTGATGAAATTTCTGAAAAAATAGTTAATTCTACAAAAAAACCCATTGTGGAGATAAAAATACAAGGTGAGAAGATAGAAACAGATCATATACAGGCACAAATTGCAAGGCTAAATTCGTTAGTACTCAGATGTACTTGGGGGATAAGTACAAAACAAATTTCTGATTCATCAGTATTCCTCGATAGACCAAATGTCATTGATGATGAAATGTATAGACTATCAGTTGATGCTTTAGGTTCTGAGCAAGCTGCAAGTTTTGCAATAAGGGAATTACTTCCAATTTTAGCATCTAGAGAAATAAAAGAAGCATCTCAAATAATTATTGAGAATTTTGAGAAATTCAAAAAGGAGAAAAAATAATGATTACATCAATAGAGTTAGGAGATTTTTTAGCACATTCTGATACAAAATTAGAATTAGAAAATGGAGTAACAGTTTTCGTAGGGGAAAATGGTGCAGGAAAATCAAGTATGATAGATGCAATCACATTTGCGCTATTTGGGAAACATACAAGAAAATCAAACAAAAGTTTGATTAAACGTGGTTCAAATCAAGGATTTGCAAAAATAGGATTTTCAATTAATGGTAAACAATACGAAGCAGTAAGAAAAATAGATAGTAAAGGGAATCTTTCTGCAAAATTTTCTGAAATAATTGGAGATGATCGTATTGAACTTGCAGCAGGTGAAAGAAAACAATTTGGTGAATCAATGACTCGTGAAATTGAAAAAACTATTGGCCTTGATTTTGAAAAATTAAAGATAGCATCAATAGTACAACAAGGAGAATTAAATGCAATTATTAATGCAAAACCAAAAGAATTCAAAGAGTTAATTAATGCAATTATAGGAATTGACAAGCTTGACGTTGCATCAGAATCAATGAAGATAGTGAATAAAGAATTTCGTGAAAAAATTAGAGATAAAATTGGATATGATGATACAGACATTGAAAAATTATCACAAGAATTAGAAATATATCAAAAGGAAATCAAAGAAGCAAAACCTGAAAAAAATCAATTAGAATCAAAACAAGAAAAATTACGTAATGAAGTTGATGAGTTAAGAAAAAAAGTAGAAACAGAAGGCCCAAAAATAGATAAAATCAATCAACTGGAATTAAGAAAAAAAGAACTTTTAGAATATGCAAAAGAAGCAATCCGTGAAATGCAGCATGAAATTAATGAAAATGAGAGTAAAATACGTGATTGTAAAGGCTGTTTTGAGCATGCCAGCCTGAAAGAGGATTTAGAGTCTAAAATACAAAAAGTAGAGCAAATAATAGAAGACACATTAAAGAAAATCCAAGAACTAACAAACCAAGCTGCATCCTTAAAAGAAAAACAATTGCTAGCATCAAAACTTCAACTAAAAGATAACAAATGTCCAGTATGTGATTCGCATGTTGAAAAACTAAATCCACTTTTTCAAGAAGAGCATCTCAAAGAAGAGATGAAATTACTAAAAGAAGAAATTATTTCAAAAGAAAAAGAAAGAGATCTCTATAATCAAAAAAGAAAAGAATTTTCAGAAAAATTACAACATGCAAGAGATGCAGAAGCAACACTTAGAGCTCATTCAATTAACAATAAAGAAGAATTAATGAAAATTCAAGAAAACGTAGAGGCAAAGAGACAAAACATACAGAAAATTCCTCTATCTTCTAATGGGAATTTGCTAGAAATATCACAAATTGATTCTCATGCAAAAATAATTTTTGAAAATATTTCAAAATTAGAAATGGCGACTAGAGGATTTAATGAACATGAATTTACAAATCTTAAAAAGTTGGTAAATGAAAAACAGATGAATCTCTCTGAAATAGACCAACGAATTGGTGCAATTTCAGAAAAAATTTCTAAAGGGGAGAAACAAATCAATATAATTCAAAGTGCAATTTCAGAACTAAAGATTGTAAAAGAATATGTAACAAGTCTTGATGAAATTCAAATGAAAATTTTTAGTAGAGATGGTCCTGTTGCAACTAGTCTAAGATCATGGGCACTAAATACAATATCTGCCAAAGCTTCAGAATATCTTTCATTACTTAATACAAAAATTCAGAGAATTTTATTATCAGAAAAAACAAGAGATGTTTCCATTACTTGTTATTCAAAAAATGAGGTACTAGAATTAGAATCACTTAGTGGAGGAGAAAAAGTCAGTGTAGCACTTGCATTACGATTAGGAATGGCAAGTCTTCTAGGAACATCAAATCTTAATCTAATGATACTTGATGAGCCTACAACCCATCTTGATGCTGAGAGAAAAAAATCTTTAGTAGGGGTATTATCTCAGTTATCAAATATTTCAAATTCAGAAACACCAATGCAGTTTCTAATAATTACACATGATGCAGAAATATTTGAGGATTCTACTGTTGAAAGAATTTACAAATTTGAATCATCTGAAGAAGGAAGTAAAGTTACTGCACTTTAACTAACATTAACAATTCCAGTCATCCAAGGATGAACCATACAAAAATAATCAAAAGTTCCTGCATCATTAAATGTAAATTCAAAAGTCTCACCAGACATGAATATACTAGAATCAAATAATTCATCGACACCGTCTGTAGGATTTCCGCTAGTTACAGTATGTACAGCAGTGTCACCATTACTCCAAGTTACTGTTGCGCCAACTGCTACATCGACTTCATAAGGCAAATAACATTCTGTAGTTG
>JADFJY010000127.1 GCA_022565935.1 Nitrososphaerota archaeon | reverse complement strand
GTGAAAAAGTAGATTTTGATGAAAAAGAGATGCAAAATATTCATGATGAGCTAAATACTGCTGAGAAAGGTGATTTGATTACACTTGGTAGCCCTCAATTGGGATTAGATGAGATCTCTGATCTTGCTGGCAAACTAAAGGGTCGCTCTTTCAAGAAGAGATGTATGATATTTTGTCCCAGAACTGTAAAGGAGCAAGCAAGAAAAATTGGATACACAAATGAGCTTGAACGTGCAGGATGTGAAATTCTTTCTGACTGTTGTACGTGTCTGACTCCTTTGATAAACAAGGATGATGTTGATGCAGTCACTACAAATAGTATCAAGGGTGCATTTTATCTCAAAAACTCTACTGGTGTAGATGTTAATCTAAAATCACTATCACAAATAGTTGAAGATGAAACAAGATGAAGATTCTAGTTCAAGGAAAAGTACAAGGAATTGTTCTCAAATCTAATGATCCAATTAATTTTCTAGGTACAGTTGACAAAAAAACTGGAATAATTAGCGATGAGAGTCATGATTTATTTGAAAAGTCAATTAAAGATTGTATTCTAGTATTTCCTTCAGGTGTTGGTAGCAGTGTTGGAGCATATACAATTTATTCTATAAAATCAAACAATGCTGCACCACTTGCAATGATTTGTACAAAAGCTGATCTTACTGTTGCAACTGGATGTGCATTAGTAAACATCCCTCTTGTTATAATATCTGATGAAGAATTCTCATCATTTCAAAGTGGACAAAAAATCTCTTTAGATACAAAGTCATCTAATCCAATAAATTTTCTTGAATAATTGATTCTATTGTTAATTAACAAACACTAATTCCTACTTATGGGATTTTAAAAATTTAATTATTCAAACTCCAATCTTTAAATTTTTCAAATAACGGAACAGGATTTTTATCATATAAATTTAAAGCAGTTGAAAATTCCAAAACAGGTCTATCATCTGTATTTAATGGAGTTTTAACGTATGGTACTTGTTTTTCACTTACAATGTATAGATTCTTTTCTATTATTTCTAATTCATTTTGACTTCCAATGAACATTAGCTGAGCAGAACCATGACAGAGGTCTAATCCAAATTATTTCATATACTAACGCAGTTAATCCAGAAAGACCAAAAACTATTAGAATCAATTTGTCTCTTAATGGTGAATTATTTGATTTATCTTGAGACAAATTACTAATTTTGGCTATCAGTGTATAATTTAAACTTGTATGATTTGCATAAAAAATTAAATAAACTGAACAAGAAAAATTAATCAGTTTATCCTACTGTGATTGTCCATTTGACAGATAGGCTGTCTCCATCAGAAACAGATATTCCAGTTCCAACATTGAGTTGCTGAATTGCAAACATCTCTGTTGTTCCTAACGCTGAGCATTGACCTTCACCATCTGGGCTTGTATTTGCATTGAATATTCCTGAATCAATTACAGCTGTAGCATTACTAGCACCGAAAGTAAATGGGTTGCTAGACAAATCTAGTGTTACAATTGTTCCAGTTCCAGAACCTGATGCAGTAAATGTTGGTGTCACAAGTTTTCTTGCCATTTCGCCATCAACTGATGCAGTAGCACAAGCATTACCTTCTAAAGTGACTTGTGTATCATCGATTGTACCACCTGTTTTGTTTCCAATTGCAATGTATTGGAATTCTGCATTAGTGGGGCATGCACCTGGATCTACATCTGTATCAAAGACTGCACGAGCTACGCAATCCTTTCCTACCTGTACAACAATATTGTCATTTTGCATGTATTGCTTGATATTTCCAAATTCATCAAGAACCTTATACTCGACATGTCCTAGCATGCCAACGTTATCTTGAGATTGTGGAAGAGCAGAGATCATATTAGCAGTAGCAGAATTTCCGCTAAAACCTAATATTCCTACTGTCACTGCAAACATACCTGCAAACAATGCGATAGTTGTTATTCTTTTCATTATCAAGTATCCCAAGAACTGTGTTATAGGCAGTACGGCAAAAAACCATCAACTAATTGATCCATTTTGGCACTTTTTAGGGAGTTTTAAGTCCAACAGATTCAGTAAACTCCACGCTAAAATCTTCACCTGTTTCTTTAACAACTTCAATTTCTGACTCTTCATCTGTTTCTTCAACAACTTCAATTTCTGACTCTTCTATCGGAATTGACTCTTCTATTAGAATCTCTTCAGAAGCTGAATCATTATCTTCTGTTGAATCCATAGAAAATGCAGCTGTTACAATAATAATTCCAATAATGACTGCTACTATTGCTCCAATTCCGGCAGCTTTATTCACAAAATTCTTTCGCACTTCATTGCTATAAACTTGAC
>JADFJY010000126.1 GCA_022565935.1 Nitrososphaerota archaeon | reverse complement strand
GTAGTCTCAGATTCCGGAGTTTTTTGGGATGGAATCTCGCCCATTTTTCCAATATTATGAGGCGGACATGAAACATTGAGGGTTTTTGAGAGTAAGAAAAATGTTGGAAACAATTCTTGATATATGATAGTTAAAATTTTTGGAACTTCATTTTCGTCTTTAGTTAGGATTTCGTCACGCTCAATTGAATCTCCATGAATTCGTGCAATTCCATCAATTGCTAATATAACGTTTTTTGGATCAGATAAAATAGTAAAAACATATTTAAAAACAGACTGTTCCTCAGAATTTTCAACTTCATCTATGGATGCTTCTACATCATATTTGGTAATTGTAGCAGTATTAGATTCATTTTTACTCATAGAAATAGAATTCAGATCAACTTTAATATTCAATTTAAATAATTGTGACTAAATCTGCATTAATCAATGTGTATGTAACATCTACTAACATATAAGAGCATTAACTATGTCTTGAACCATAATTATCTAATGGAATTTAAAACTAATTTGATTACTACAACTCACAGATCCAGGATCAGTTCAAAAAAGATGAATGTGTCAGTGTCAATTTCTAAGATTAGAAAAGACACACATAATCTTCAAAAACTATATGATTTTAAAAAATACATTGATTCCTCAACTATGGTATTTCCAGAAGATATGTTGGAAATGATACCAAAGGACACTCCTCCATTTCTAGACAATGGTGAGCATTATGTGGAGCGAATTGGAAGAGCATTAAAATTTTTCAAACAATGTGCTTTGATTGGTCCTAGTGGAACTGGAAAGACGCATATTGTTTATCTCGTAGCAGAATTAGCAGGATTACCAATGTGGGAAATTAACTGTGGTTTAGCTACATCCGTATTTGATTTATTTGGAAGATACATTGGTTTAGGAAAAGAGAATTGGATTGATGGATTAATTACAAATTGGTGTAGAAAAGGCGGAATACTATATCTTGATGAGGTAAACATGATGAAGCAAGACGTTGCAACAAAACTAAACCCTCTACTAGACCAAAGAGGACACATGGTATTAACTGAAAAAGATAGTGAAATTATTCAGAGACACAAACATGCATACTTGATTGTCAGTATGAACCCTGTTTCATCAGAATTTGCTGGAACAAAACCAATCAACGCTGCTATGAGAAGAAGAATGAGTGTATGGTTGAATTTTGACTATATGAGTATAGGTGATGATCTTGATGAAAAAGAATTCCAAATGGTTTCGGAAAAAGGTGGAATACCTCTTAAAGATGCAGAGATAATTGTTAAGATAGGTGCAAAACTAAGAGAAGAATATAAGATGGGCGACATCCCTTATGGTCCATCCGTAGGAGATTTAGTTAATTGGGGAATGATTTGTTCTGATGGGGTTGACATAATAGCAGGAGCAGAAGAAACTATTATTCCAATGACTAGTGATGATCAAGAAGTTCAAGAGGAAGTAAGAAATATCATCAAAAAAATTTTAGAAAGCGATACAGTAGCAAGAAAAAAATTGGTGTGAATTAATTGAAAGAAACTATACAGGACATGGCTCATCAAATATTCTTTGATATTTGTGAGAAAAAACCCACCGAAATCGATATATTTTTTTTAGATCAAATTAATTTTCCTAGAATTGAATATGAACCTAGAATGAGTGTTTATCTTCCACTGCCAAGGGATGTGCAAGGAATCCAAGTATTGCAAGGTAATACATTCTTAAATCTAGAGACATCACAAGGAACAATTTTTGCATTATTTTTTGCCGCAGTTTGTCATGCAGCTGGACATGCCAAAGTTACAGATTTTAAAAAATACAAAAATTGGATAGTTGGAAAAAATAAAAAACGTGCATTTGAAACATTTGAATTTATTGAAGATATTAGAGTAAACGAATTTTTAAGAAATAAATTTCCTGAATATTTTTCTGCCCACCGTATTCCAGGCGAACATTTCAAACCACACGATGTAACAGTGGATAAGGGCAATGAATCCGATGAAGATGTCAATCACTAATTCCATCCGAACAAGATACGAATTCTATCTCTTTGCTTGTTGATTCCAGCAAAGCCGTCCCAGGGTTGGAACGGTGGGACGGCGGAAGCCAGATTTGGATGGTAAGCATAAAAAAAGACGTGAATCACTGCACGGCTTTAATTTTAAATGGCGGTCAATTTACAGCAACTGGAAGAGAGCAAATCCACAAGTTGCGGAAAGGATCTCGTAGCTAGAGCTAACTGTAACTCTTGCCAAAGGCGCTATTCTAAAATACAAAGGGCATATTTGGTTTGGCGGACATTTGAATGAACTATAAAAGTATACGTAGAATGTACCGTCAAGGTCC
>JADFJY010000125.1 GCA_022565935.1 Nitrososphaerota archaeon | reverse complement strand
GTTGTGCCATCTGGTGCTAAAGTATAGCAATGAACTGCACCTGCATTTACTCTAAATGGTCTTGGAGATGTAAATGATGATCCTACTGACTCATTGTGAACTAGAAACAAAAAATTTGATCTATTTCCAATTAACATTCCTTCTCCTCTGTGAAGCATTGAAGCTGTATCTACACAAACCCGTTCACCATCCCCAACTTCTTTTATCTCAATAATTTTTGCAGGCTTCATCTCAAAATTACTGGTTCCTAGGTATACCATTGCCTCTTTTACTTCATTAATTGATGATGCACTGAAAATTACCCCATCAACTCCTACCTCTAAAATTGAAAACATTTTTCTTACTTCTTTAGGCGTTCTTGCAATTGCAAAAATTTTTGTATGCATTTTGTGAAGTTTGGCAATAATATTCTCAAGAGGAATAATTTTCCAGTCTTTTACTTCTACTATTACAAAGTCTAGTCCTTTCTTTGCAGCAGAAAGAATATTTTCAATATCAGAATTTGATAATACTTTGAATTTTCTTCCTATTTTCTTGCCTTTAGGCTTGGATGCTACTTCTTTTTCAAGAACTACATACTTTGCAGCACTTGAAGGGAAAATTGTTTGTAGTTTTGTTTTTTTCTTGCCTAATTTTTTGGGGTCAAGATATATCATCTTGATTCCTTCATCTTCTAATTGAGGAAGAAATTTTGCTAATTGTGACTGTGACACTTTGGGTGTAATTATTAATTCTCTTGTTTTATCCAATTTTCTTCAATGCTTCCTTTGCCGTTCCTTTCCTAAAAATTATTTCAGCTAATGCTTCTACCATTTTTTCAGGTGTTTTGTGTGCAAAGATGTTTCTTCCATATGTGATACCTTTAGCTCCTGCAGTCATAACATCTTCAGTCATTTGAAGAATATCTAAATCAGTTTTTGCTTTAGGTCCACCTGCAATAACAATTGGGACTGGTGTGCTCTTTACAATTTTTGCAAATGAATCTATATCGCCGGTGTATAATGTTTTAACAATGTCTGCACCACACTCTGCTCCCATTCTTGCAACATGTCCAACAATTACAGGATCATGTGGATCCTTGATATTTTCACCTCTTGGGTACATCATTGCCAATAATGGCATTCCCCATCTATGGCATTGCTCTGCAGTTTTTCCAAGTTGTTCTAACATCTCTGGTTCTTCCTTACCTCCAATGTTGATGTGCAATGAAACACCGTCTGCACCCATTGATACTGCCTCTTTTACAGAACCCGTTAACATCTTGCGATTAGGTGCTAATGATAATGATGTGCTACTTGAAAAATGAACTAAGATTCCTACTCTGGTAGGTTTTGGTAATGTTTTGAGAATTCCTTTGTTAATTATTACACTTGTAAGTCCATGTCCCTCACATTTGTAAATAATGGATGCTGGGTCTTCAAGACCCTCAATTGGTCCATTAGAAATTCCATGATCCATTGGAATGCAGAGCATTCTTCCTTTCTTGAGTATTCGATTGAGTCTAATTTGAGTAGCTGATACCATGTGTTGATCTACTTTTTGTACCCTACTTAAAAATAACGTGAACTTATGGGCACGTTGTTATGAATTGATTGGGATTTTTTTAAAGTAAATAAAAATGGAGAAATAGCCCCATTTAGTTATTAAATTATTGATATTAGAAAAAACAGTAACCAAAACAAAATCAAAAGATTGTATGATAGAAGTTTTTGGTCTTGGCTATGTTGGTTTTCCACTGACAATACGACTGGCTAATTCTGGTTTTCATGTAATAGGCATAGATACAGACGTTGATAAAATCAAACGATATGAAAATCAGAAACTGCTGGGAACTGAGATAACACTATCTGAGAAATTAAAAAAAAGTATTAATGAAAAAACCATACAGTTTAAAACAGATTCTTTAGAATTTAGTAATCCAAAAATTGGAATGATCTGTGTTCCTACACCAATAGCTAGTAAAAGTATGGGTTCTGATTTTTATGTTGAAAAAGCCGTAAAATCTTTTCTTAACACCAGCAAAAAAGGAGATATGATAATTCTTGAGAGCAGCATTCAGGCAGGAACTACTGAAAAAATTAGAGGTATTATTGAATCACATGGATATACTGTAGGAGATGATTTTGGTCTTTGTTTTTGTCCTGAAAGAATTGATCCACTAAATAAAAAATGGAAACTAGAAAATATTCCTAGAATAATATATTGCTCTGATGATTATTCTTTTGAGATTTCAAAAATAATATATCAACACATAAACAACTCAAAGTTAACTAGAGTTAGTTCTTCGCTTGCAGCTGAGATGGTAAAATCATTTGAGAATGCTTTTCGTCTGGTAAATATTT
>JADFJY010000124.1 GCA_022565935.1 Nitrososphaerota archaeon | reverse complement strand
TGTTGTAACCCTTTTTGTTGTAACCCTTTTTGTCATACCCGTCTTTGTTGTATCCATTTTTGTTGTAACCCTTTTTGTTGTACCCATCTTCATCATACCCATCTTTGTTGTACCCATCTTTCCAGTAACCCTTTTTGGTATACTCGTTTTCGTCATACCCATCTTTGTTGTAACCCTTTTTGTCATACCCAACTTTGTTGTACCCGTCATTGTCATACCCATCTTTGTCGTATCCAAACTCGTCAAATTTTTTAAATTTATCAAATAACCCCATAAAGATATGAAATTACTAGTGTGTTATTACTATTTTGTAAATTTTGGACACATGTAATCATCATTTAACTCAAATCTTTCTGCAAAAAACTCTGGATTCAAATTAATCGTATGTTCTATTTTCAGATAATCCTGTATAGATTATTTTATAATTATAAACCCATTCTGTTCACAAAGTCTCTTTGATTTTTATTACCATTTTTCAAAATTTAGCTATTGTCTGATGATGAAAAATTTACTAAACTCACAATACGAGAAATTGTATTAAGAGGAACAATTATTGCTATAATTATCACAATTCCATCAATTGTTGCATTTGTTCTTACCTGGATTATACTTGATGATTTGATCTATGCATTCATTTTAGGCGCAATGGTTTATTTTTTTGCCATGATAATATCTTTGAAAATCTCTAAAAAATTTTTGGTTAAAAAATAGTTGTATAGATCATGTTTTATTTCATTGTAATTCACTTCCAAAATGATGTATTCTAAAATTGAAAATGATCTGGTTTCTGAAATTAGATTAGAGCCTATTCAGGCTAAAGTGTATTTGTTAGTTACCTGTAATGGAAAAATGTCTTCAGATAAAATTGCCGAAAAATTAAAAATTTCTTTAGATGTTGCTCAGAAGGTATCTAAAGAATTAATGACTCTTGGTGCTTTCATAGATTTTTCCGAAACTGAATTTGAGGCAATGCATCCTAGATTTACAGCAGTAAACATGTATAGAAAATTGTGTGAGCGAGAAAATATTGAATTTAAACAAAATAAAATTGTTGATAATATTGGTGTAATTTTAGAAAAATTATATGATGATGCAAGAACTAAATAATGCTAATTATTGGTGAACAGCATTGAGTATTGATACTGAAACTTGTAAACATCAACCTGTTTACTATGGAGTAATAAACATCAACATAGACGAAAAAACAATTGGGTCAGTTGATATCTGGAGATGTGGTGCTTGCAAGAAACGATTCTGTGAAGAAAAACAACTTGGAATTGAAGAGATAGCTGATATAGTAGGAATGCCAAAAATTGATCCTGATGCAAAATGGGCAGTTACTGTATGCAAATTACAACAAGGAAAATACAAATGGAGATTAGTTAAACTAAAAGAAAATAGTGAAATCAAACATGAATGTTTAGATGAACAAATAATTTCACTCAATGTTAAGGATTTCAAAGTTGAAGATGATAAACATTGGAGTTTTTTAATTGATGACAATATTAACAAGGCTGTTGAAATTTAGTATTTACAATGGATCTCAAAGTTCACATTAATAATATTCATGGAAGCCAAATGGCTGCAAAAATTACTGGTAAATTCACTTTAGATGATAATGAATTTCGTTTTACTGCAATAGCATTTGGTAGAATAGGTGGACAAAATGTAGGTGCAAAGCTTTCTAAAACTACTGAGAAAGAATTAGAAAAATTGGGATATGATGTTGAGGATGTTATCATACAACTTCAGAAGAATCTACTTCAAGGAGATTTGACTCTTCCAGAAGGACTTACAAGAGAATCATTTGTAGATGATTAACTATAGTGTATAGTGACTTTATCGGCTCGGTCTTTAAGTAACTCAGAAAAAATTACAGATTTAATGCAAGTTCAGAGTATTGAGGATAAGATAACTAGATTTCTTGAGAAAAAGTTTGGAATCTACTCTAGACAATTTGAAATAATCCAATCTCTTTTCTCTAATGCGTCATCAGTATGTTTTTGAAATTCTTGATCTAATCTAACATAATCATCTGTTCCTGTGGGTATTTCCTTTTGTAATTCTCTAATTTCTTCAAATCTTTTCCCCATTTCAAAAATCTGATCCTTATGTACGTCACAAGTCGTTTCAATCACATCTAAATCAGAATTTAGAATAAATTGAATGCCTAACACTGTAACAACGGAACCAATTGCTACTGCAATAATTATTACAGGTTTCATTTATACACGAATTATTCCTTTTTCCACTAGATATTGTATTGAATTAACTAATTCAGTATCCGATGCAAGACCATTTGACCACCATCCAATATTTTGACGAACCCAATCTGGAACTGTATTTTCA
>JADFJY010000041.1 GCA_022565935.1 Nitrososphaerota archaeon | reverse complement strand
TGCTTGAGAAGCACCTTTACGAATTAATGGTTTTAAAATAAAAGTATACAAAGCAACAGCTACTACTCCTGAAATTACAAATGCAATTGGAATTGCAATGTATGGTGTACTATCCCAAACCCTTGTTGTAACTAATGCAATGTATACACCAATAGTAGCAAATGACGCATGAGCAAAATTTGGAACTCTAGTTGTTAGATAAGTAAGTGTAAGTCCAATACTGAGTAGAGCTAAAAGACTTGCAAAAATTATAGCATCCGAAAATATTGGATCAAGAGCCAAGTTATCATTCAAAGATCGAAAACCCTTAATTTCTTTATGCCTATGATGTTTTGATGAATATTTTATCTATTTCAGGTATTACAAAGCATTTTGGTGGTCTTACTGTTTTAGATGGAATTGATATGGAAATAGAACGAGGGAAATTATATCAGCTAATTGGCCCAAATGGAAGTGGAAAAACTACACTCATCAATGTGATTTCCGGTCTTCTAAAACCTGACAATGGTAAGATAATTTTTGATGGAACTGATATTACTCAAAAAGGATTGTTTGATACCTACAATACTGGTCTAGTTAGAACTTGGCAGATACCTCAACCATTTAACACTCTTACCACTATGGAGAATTTTTTGATTTCTAGCAGTGATAATGCTGGTGAATCATTTCTTATGGCACCATTAAAATTTAAATGGAAAAATGATGAGAAAAGAATTGCAGATAAGGCAATAGAAAAAATGGAAATGGTTTCTCTTATGGAAAAAAAAGACACTACAAGTCGAAATCTTAGTGGTGGTCAGCAAAAACTTCTTGAATTAGGTAGAGCAATGATGTCTGATGCTTCGATGATTCTTATGGATGAGCCTATTGCGGGAGTAAATCCAACATTAGCACATGAGATATTTGATAAAATTTCTAGTCTTTGTAAAAAACAAAAAATTACATTTTTAATTGTTGAACATAGATTAGATATTGCATTACAATATGCAGATCATGTATTTGCAATGAATAGAGGAAAAATTATTGCACAAGGAAGTTCTGATGATGTCATTAAAAATCCAAAAGTAATGGAATCTTATCTGGGAGAATAAATGTCACAAAAAACTATCCATTCAACTATTCATGTAGATACACTAAACTCTGGATATGTAAATAGTCATATTCTTTTTGATGTAGATTTTGATGCAAAAGAAAAAGAAATTACTGTAGTAGTTGGACCAAACGGAAGTGGAAAAAGTACATTACTCAAAAGTATTTTTGGTTTGTGTACTGTATATTCTGGAGAAATTAGTTATAATGGTGAAAAAATTACAGGTCTTGCACCTCATAAAGTTGCCAGGAAAAAAATTGCATATCTTCCACAAATGAATAATGTGTTTTCTAATCTTACTATAAAGGAAAATCTCATTATGGCTAGCTATACCTTAAATTCAAAACTTGTGTCTCAAAGAATACCTGAAATATTTGAAACATTTCCTATATTGAAAGAATTTGAAAAATCAAAATCAAATACTCTTAGTGGTGGAGAACGTCAAATGCTTGCTATGGGTATGGCATTGATTAGACAGCCAAATGTTATGCTCTTTGATGAGCCAACTGCTAGCCTTTCTCCAAAACTAGCTAATGAGGTACTATCAAAAATTAAACAACTAAGAGATGATTTTGGAATTACAATTATTCTAGTGGAGCAAAATGTCAAAAGAGCCCTAGCTTTAGGTGATTTTGTTTATCTTTTTGCCAATGGCAAAGGTGTATTCAAAGGAAAACCTGATGAATTGTTGAATCATCCTGAACTTGGAAAGTTATACTTGGGAATTTCCTAAATTAGTGATATTGAATCTGTAGATTGAGTATATAGTCCTAATAATTTCCACTCCCCATCTCTGATTCCCCAGACTTCATAATTTGCTTGTGCCAAATCACCTGCCTCATTGAGTATTGTGGGGCCAATTGCACCGCTGTAGTTTTCTGCAATATCTGAAATCACTGCTTTTATTTTAGTAACATCAGTACTTTGAGTTTCAAGTATTGAAAGACCAATAATCCAAACAGCATCATATGAAGAAAGCACAAATGAGTTAGGTGCAGTTCCCAAAGTTTCAGTTAGATGATCTTGTACTTTCTCATAAATTAGATTTACATCACCAGTATCAGTGATTTTAGATGCTGCAAATTGAACTGTAGTAAATTGAACATTAGTTGAGAACTCTAAACCAATTGGATCATCAATTAATTTATGTTCTTTAGTATTAGCTCCAGGTCCAAACCATCTAACATCATCTAAAATCTCATGTTGTGATGCTGATTGCATAAATGATAAAATTTCAGCAAATCCTAAAAACATTACACCTACTTTGTCTTTTCCATACTCATCTACATATCCTTGCACTTTTTCAGCTAGTAATGATGTTGATGCAGAAAATTCTAGAGACTCTGGATTATAAGGAATACCCTCATCTATAATTCCACCACGTTGAACAAATGAACTAGTAGTAGCATTACTTAAGCCAACACCCCATGTATCTTCTCTCCAAACAGGAACTAGCACTTGAATTCCTTCATGTTGAATTAGCTTTGAAAGTGCAGTGCCTTGATTAGAATCATCTGGAACTAGACGATACACACTATCATTTGGAATTGCCAAAGATGGAGCTGATGAACAACAACTAACTAGTAACATGTTGTTTGCATCTGAATATCCTTTCATGTTTCTAATGTTAGAACTAGTTTCAGGACCAACTATCATTTTAATACCTTTAGCGTTAAGTGAAGTTAATTTTTCTAATGCAATGACTGGACTAGTTGCGGAATCCTCTGTAGTCATTTTTAGTGTCCATGGAGCTCCTATTTCCTCCAAATGCTTGTTAAACTCAACTACTCCGAATCTTGAGCCTTCCAAGTTTTCTAATCCATGAGTAGCTAAATCTCCTGAAAGTGGTAAAATTAATCCTATGTTGACAACACCTGATAATTCTGAAATTTCTTGAACTGTTGAATCTGTAGATTCGCTGACCTCTGTATCTGAGCCTCCAATTACAATACCTAACCCAATAATGATAACGATGCCTACAATTACAATTCCTATAATTTTTCCTGCAGCACTCATTGTCTAGTGGTTTTAGATGTATGTAGTTGATAAATCATTAGAATTTTTGAGATAAAAATTATTTTTTACCTAAAACACATTCCCAAAGCTCTTATTTTGGATATGATTTTCTTGTAAATCATGGAAATTACTGTTGATCAAATGTATCAGATTGAAAACAAAGGTCATGATATGGGATTTTTAAAAAAATTCATGATGGAAAATGCGGGTGCTGCATCCGTTAGACGATTAGTTGACAAACTTGGAAATGTAGACTCAAAAAATATTCTGATTTTTGTAGGATTAGGAAATAATGGTGGTGATGGTTTGGTAATGGCAAGACATTTAGCTGGTTATAGTGCAAAAGTTACAGTTATGCTTCTTGGCACACCTGAGAAAATCAAAACCGAGGAAAGTAATTGGAATTGGGATATCTTGCAAAAAATGCCATCTGTGAAACTAATGTCAGGAGATTCTTTTGACTTTGATTTCAAACCTGATGTCATAGTTGATGGTATCTTTGGTACTGGCATCTCTGGAGAGATTCTAGAGCCATATGCATCTGCCATTAATTATATCAATCAAACAGATTGCTACAAGTTTGCTGTTGATGTTCCATCTGGATTAGATCCACAAACAGGAGAGACTGCAAATATCTTTACAAAATGTGACATGACAGTCACATTTCATAAAATGAAACAAGGAATTCCAAAAAGAAAAGATCTGACAGGAGAATTATATGTAGAAAAAATTGGAATTCCTCCTGAAGCTGAAGATGATATTCTATGAAAGTACATCAAATTCAAGTTGGAAACATGCAGAACTTTACATACATTGTTGAAGATGATGATACAAATGAAGCAATCATTATTGATCCATCGTGGGAACTTATTGAATTAGAACTGATCATAAAAAGAAATAATCTGAAAATAAAATACATTGTAAACACACATCATCATTTTGATCACACCTTAGGAAATGAAGCAATGACTGAATCAACCAAAGCTCCTATAATTCAACACGAATCTTCTGAATTAAAACATGACATAACAGTAAAGAATGGAGATTATATTGAATTTGGTAATTCAAAATTAAAAGTACTTCATACACCTGGACATTCTAAGGATAGTATCTGTCTGATAGGTGATAGTAAAATTTTTTCAGGTGATACATTGTTTGTTGGAAATTGTGGTAGAATTGATTTACCTGGAGGAAGTGCAAAAGAACTCTATCATAGTCTTTTTGATGTTCTCCATTCCTTAGATGATGATTTGGTTTTGTATTCTGGTCACAATTATGGCATTTCTGAAATATCAACCATTGGACAAGAAAAAATCACTAATCCTGTAATGCAGAAACGAACTGAACAACAGTTTGTTGAAATGATGGGTCAGTGAATTTTTTGGAACATTTTGAACTATTTGGTAATATTGAAAAGGCTCAAAATTTCCTTGAAACTATAAAATCAGGAAGATTTCTTTTTTCACTTGTAATTTCATATACTGAAACTTGTGAAGTTCCTGGAATTACTTTTGCAGGTGCAGACAAGAATTCAATACAGTTTACTCCTCCTGCTGATGCAGAATATCTTCACTATGGATATTGCAAAACAATTGATAATATTCCAATGACTCCTGATGGAAAACCAACTCCTGGTATATTGACTAAAACCGCCTTAGAATCATCAAGTATTCCTCATTTCACAATTAACGCTGGTAGTAAAATTTCTCCTCAATTACCTTTCATTGAAACAGGATTGTCTTTTGGCAAAAATATTTCAAATCAAGATGCTATGACTGATTCTCAAGTATCTCATGCTATTGATTATGGGAGAATTATAGGAAGAAGTCTGGCATCTCTAACTGATTGTCTAATAATTGGTGAGAGCATTCCTGGTGGAACTACCACTGCATTAGCTGTATTGCGAGCATTAGGTTTTGATGCTAAAGTGAGTTCTAGTATTCCAAATAATCCTGTTGAATTGAAAAATCAAATTGTTAATTCTGCAATTGATAGAATTGATTCTGATCATCCTTACAGTATTGTTGCAAAAGTTGGAGATCCTATGATTCCTTTTGTTGCTGGAATGCTTAGTGCTGCTTCTGATGTTTCTAAAGTAATGTTGGCAGGTGGAACTCAGATGACTGCTGTATTGGCATTTGCATCAAAAATTGGATTTAATGAAGAAAATACTGCAATTGGAACTACTTCATATATTACAAGTGATGAAAGTGCAAATTTCAAGAACTTGGTCAAGGAAATATCTGACATTCCTGCAATTTCAGTTAACCCTGGTTTGAAAAATTCACAATATTCTGGTTTAAGGGCATTTTCAGAAGGATTTGCAAAAGAAGGTGTGGGTGCAGGTGGTAGTATTATTTCATCCATGCTCAAAACAGGAAACAATTCTGCAGAATTTTTAGAGATGGTAGAAAAAGAATATCACAGATTATTTACTTCACTGTAACTGATTTTGCTAGATTTCTAGGATAATCTGGGTCTGTATTTTTTTCAAGTGCTGCATAGTAAGATAACAACTGTATTGGAATAATTTCTGAAATTGGATATAACACTTCATCTATTTTTGGAATTTCTATCCAATAATCATACACATCACTTTCTATATCTGAAATCCCAATAATTTTTGCATTACGGGCTTTGATCTCTCTAGCACTTGTTAGCATATCTGAATAAGTTGAATCATTTGGATTAAAAACAATCACAAATACATTGGAATCCATTAATGCAAGAGGTCCATGTTTTAATTCTCCTCCTGGAATTCCTTCTGCATGAATGTATGTTAACTCTTTTAATTTTAAAGCAGCTTCTATTGCAATAGGATAATTTATTCCTCTACCTAAAATGTAAATATCTGAAATATCCTTTAATTCCTTTGCAATCTGTTGAATTTTTTTTGGGTTCTCTAATATTTTTAAAATTGATTCAGAAAACTTTTCAAAATTAATTGTAATGTCATTGTTACTTAATTTTTGTACAATTTTGTAGATTATTACTAGTTGTGATGTGAAACTTTTTGTTGCGGCAACCCCAATTTCAGGTCCACAATTCATACCAATCACTATATCTGATTCACGTGCAAGTGATGATGTGAGCAAATTGACAATAGATATTATCTTACAATTTGCTTCTTTTGCAATTCTCACTGCATCTAAAACATCAGCACTTTCCCCACTTTGAGATATTGCAATTAGAATAGAATTTTCTTCAATACTGTCTGGTGCGAATTGGAGTTCACTTGATATAATTGTCTCAGCCTTGATTTTTGCATATTTTGAGAAAATTTGCTTTGCAATTAGTGCTGAATTGTAACTTGTACCACTACCTGTTATGTAGATGTTTTTTGCATGTCTGATATAGTCTGCTGTTTTTTCAATTGCATCTGGTGTTTTTTCTCCAGCTTTCAAAATTGTTTCATGTTGTTCAAAAATTTCTTTTAATGTAAAATGTGCATAATCTCCCTTGTATGCATCTCCAAATTCTTTTGAAACTTTTGTAATTACATATTTTACATGTTCACCATTAAAATCAAAAATCTGAAACTTATTTTTATCTAAAATAACAAAATTTCCATTTTCCATATAGATTGCATCATCTGTATATTCAATGAATCCCAAAACATCACTTGATAAAAAGAAATCATCTTTCCCAATTCCTATGATTAATGGTTCATGAAATCTTGCAGCTGCAAGTTGACCATTTTCAAACATTGCAACAAATGAAAAATGTCCTTTCAGTTTTGAGACTGTTTTCAAAATTGTCTCTTTAACATCTCCCGTTAACTCATAATTTTTTTGAAGCAAATTTGCAATAACTTCACTGTCTGTTTCACTTTTGAAACTGTATCCTTCATTTTCTAATTGTTTTTTTAATTCTTCAAAATTTTCTATTATTCCATTATGTACTATTGCAATTTTTCCAGAATTACTTGGATGTGGATGTGCATTAACATCAGTAACTTTTCCATGAGTTGCCCATCTAGTATGACCAATACCTATTTTTCCTGGGAGTTTGTCTAGATGAATTTTTAAATTTACTTCGTTAACTTTTCCAATTCCTTTCTTTAATTCAATTTGATTTTCTGATTCTGTTGCAACCCCAACACTATCGTATCCCCGATATTCCATTCTTTTTAATCCATTTACAATGATAGGGGATGCAATTTTCTTTCCTATGTAGCCAATAATTGAACACATGTTATTCTCTTTGATAATTGGGGTTATTTACTGGTAAGCCTATTTTTTTGATTGTTCTGTTGAAGAACTTGCATCTTTTGGTGCTTCTTCAGCAGGTGTCTTTACTTCTTCAGCAGGTGTTTCATTTTCTTCTTCAACTGGTTTTTCAACTACCTGCTCTGATTTTGTTTTTTCTAACATTTCTGGAATCTTGGATTCAGGTGTAAAATGAATATTGTCTTCTTCACCTACTGTAACTGTGTATGATGGAATGTCTATTTTTCTGTCTCCAATCATAATGTGTCCATGAATAACTGCTTGTCTTGCTTGATATGGTGTTTTGAATCCCAGTTTCTTTGAAACAATAGTTTGTAATCTGCGTGAAAGTAAATTATCTACATTTAGATTAAGTACATCATCTAATGTTGCATCACTACTTACTAGTCCTATTCTAGCAAGTGATTTCATTAAGATTGGTTCTTTTTCTTCTCTAACTTCTTGTCTTAATGCAAGTAATGATCTTGCTTGATGTCTTACACGTGATAACTCAGTATGTGCTTTCCACAATTCTCTTTTAGTTCTCAATCCAAACGTACCAACAGTTTTTAGCTCTTCCATCTTCAGTTCATAATTAAGAGGTCTCTTTGGTTTTTTCCAAACTCTTCGTGGTAATTTTGGGTCTCCCATTTATTACACCTATTTCTTTTTCCCCGCTGGAGCTTCTTTCTTTTCTGTTGTTGGAGCTTCTTTCTTTTCTGTTGCTGCATCTGCTGTAGTAGCTGCTGCATCTGCTGTATCTGTTTTAGCAGCTGCTGGAGCTCCTGGATCTCCTTTCTTTACTGGAGCTGCTAGTCCACCTTTAGCAACACCAACTGCTCCACCTTTTCTTCCAGAAGTTCTAGTTCTCTGTCCTCTAACTTTTAAACCACTTAGATGACGATAAGCTCTCCAACTTGCAGTTATTCTTTCTCTTTCAATATCATTTCTTAATGTAAATGGAATATCTGATGTTAACAAATGTAAATTTTTTCCCGTTTCAAAATCTTTATTTCTGTTAAGAAACCATGTTGGAAAATTTGCTCCAATTGGATCTAAAATTAATTTTTCAATTGCTTTGATATTATCATCAGTAAGGTTACCCATATTGGAATTTGAATTAATTTTTAAAGTATCAAGAATTGCTGTAGCAAAGTTATACCCAATACCCTTGATCTGGGTCAATCCTACAAGTGACTTTCGCTCACCTGGGATATCATTACCCACAATCCTTACAATATGTTTGTATTCTTGACTACTCAAGTATTCCAAAATTCAAAGAAACCCCGATAAAAACCATACTAGGCGTCAAACTAGGTGATTTTTCAAATTTTTTTTTTGATGATTTTTTATTCTAGTCACAAAAATAAAACATTTTTTCAAATTATCTGAAGTCTACATCTTCTGTCCAGTCATTACCTTGAACATTCCATTGATTACATTTACAGCATTTTTTGACTCCTCGCTGGGCATCAATATCTATACAAAAACAATGTTCCCCTTTTCCAGATGAATCTTTGCTGCAAAGTTTTTGCATGATTCTCTATGTATCTTTTTCCTAATTATCTTATTGGCGTGATTTGTATGAAAAGTTATAAATTTACAACTTTACTAATTGAGATAAATGGATGAAACATTTGATAGAGAAAAAGTCGTAGATTGTATGTTTGATCCTATAACATCTTCAATATTGGCAGAACTTGAAGATGGTGAAAAAGAATGTTCATTTTTAGCTCAAAAAGTCTCCATATCTGAATCTGAGGTTCTTGAACGACTCTCTTATTTGATAGAGAATGAATTTATTTTTAAAAAATCCAATGATGGAAAATATTTTCTTGCTGCCAATTCTGACAAACTTAGCACAATTGTTGAAAATAGTGAAAACTTTGATGCTGCCATTAACAGTCTCGAAAAAATGGATACTTATCTAAATTGAT
>JADFJY010000002.1 GCA_022565935.1 Nitrososphaerota archaeon | reverse complement strand
CTATGTTGGATTCTTACCAGCACAGGATGTCTTTGGACGAGACTTTTCTGCTCATGCTGATGAACTTTCTTCAAAACTAAAAACAGGAGATCTTGTTGCTGCAAGAATTGCTAATTTTGATAGAACACGAGATCCACTGATAACAATTTCTGATAGAGATTTAGGTAAAATTGACACTGGAGCCTTGGTAGAAATCTCCCCAAGTAAAGTTCCGCGCCTAATTGGAAAAAGAGGTACAATGATCCAGACTATAGAAATGGCTACTGATGCAGCAATCACAATTGGTCAAAATGGATGGGTGGTGGTTTCATGCGAATCCCACGAGGGATTATTAAAGGCTAAAAAAGCCATTGAAATGGTAGATGCGAAAGCACATATTGCTAATTTGACTGATCAAGTAAAAGAAATGTTAGAATCTAAAGGTGAATTATAATGGGTGGACGAGAGGCAACAATGGTCCTTTTGGATGAAAATGGAATTCGTTGCGATGGACGAAAAATTGACGAACCAAGACAAATAATGATTAAAGCAGGTGTACTAAAAAATGCTGATGGTTCAGCTTACATTGAATTTGGTGATAATAAAATACTAGTTGGTGTGTTTGGTCCAAGAGATGTTCATCCAAAACACATGTCAGATACTGATACGGGAATTTTACGAGTTAGATATCATATGGAACCATTTTCTGTTACTGAGAGAAAAAATCCAGCTCCTTCAAGAAGAGAGATTGAAATTTCCAAAGTAATCAAAGAGGCACTAGAGCCTGCAGTTATGTTAGAAAAATTTCCAAGAACAGCAGTAGATGTATTTATCGAAGTCTTACAAGCTGACGGTGGTACTAGATGTGCAGCACTTTCTGCAGCTTCTGTTGCATTAGCAGATGCTGGAATTCCAATGAGAGATATGGTTGCAGCATGTGCTTCAGGTAAAGTAGCAGATACTATAGTTCTTGATGTTAACAATGAAGAGGATCAAGCAGGTCAAGCAGATATGCCAATTGGTTATATGCCAAATTTTGAAAAAATTACATTATTGCAGTTAGATGGAATTCTAACTCCTGAAGAATATAAAAAATGTGTTGAAGTTGGAATTAACGGCTGTAAAATTGTTTATGAAATACAAAAGAAAGCACTCAATGACAAATACTTTGGTTCTGGAAAAGATTAGAAATGACATCACATACTGTTATTGATGAATTAAAAAGGTCAAAAATTCTTGAATTACTAGAACAAGGAAAAAGAATAGATGGACGAGCACTAGATGAACCAAGAGAAATATCAATTGAAACCAATGCAATTCCTAAAGCAAATGGTTCAGCAAGAGTACGACTAGGTGACACCGAAGTTTTATGTGGAGTAAAAATACAACCAGACAGACCTTTCCCAGATATGGGTGACAAAGGTATTTTCATTTGTACTGCCGAACTTTTACCACTTTCACATCCTACTGTTGAAACTGGACCGCCACAACCTCATGTAATTGAATTGGCAAGAGTTGTTGATAGGGGAATTAGAGAAAGTCATATGATTGATGTGTCCCAATTAGTTATTGAGAAAGACAAGTCAGTAGTTGGTGTATTTGCAGATATTGTAGTTATTGATTATGATGGAAATCTATTTGATGCATGCTCTTATGCTGCTACTGCTGCATTACTTACATCCAAAACCCCAAAATGGACTATGGAAAATGACAAACCAACACTTGTTGATGAGGAAGAAACTCCTTTACCAACTTCAACAATTCCAGTATCTGTAACTATGGGAAAGATTGGAAATCAAATTATTGTTGATCCAAATGGAGATGAATGGGCTAGTATGGATGCAAGAATTACAATTACAACCGATTCTGATGGAAATATTTGTGCCTTGCAGAAAGGTGGCAGTGATGGATTCACACAAGACGAAATTATACAGTGTGGAGAACTTTCAGTAAGAGTAGGCGCAAAAATCAGAGAAAAATTAAAAGAAGCTCAACAGGGAGCTCAATAAAATGGTCAAACACACAAAAGCAAAAAAATCTCTCAAAGGATTAGGTGCAAGATATGGTATCAAGCTAAGAAAACAGTATACAAAAATTCATTTTCAATTAAAAGAAAAAAGAAACTGCCCTGAATGCGGTTCAAAAACATTTGGTAGAGATGCTGTAGGAATTTGGTCTTGTAAAAAATGCAGCTTCAAAGTAGCTGGAACTGCATATGACATTAAACTTTAGTGCAAAAATCACTATTGATGCAAAAGACAAAACAAAAGCAATTTATGATTCTGTAAACACAGACAACGAATTTTATCCAGAAAATCCTGTAAAGACTGAGATTACATTCAATAAAACATTGAACATTTTTGTTGAATCTGAACATTTGCCTCATTTAAGAGCAAATCTTAACTCTACACTTAGACTAATTCAAGTCAGTCATGATTCGATTGAATCGGTAAAGATATAATGAAATTAAATTTTTGATTATTCATGTCTACTGGACAAATGCCTCCATGGCTTCAAGAACAACTAATGAAATTACAACAATCTCAACAAAATCTTCAATCAATCATGACTCAAAAACAACATCTTGAAATGGAAAAAGCAGAAACATCAAAAGCCCTTGAGGAATTAAAGAAAGTTGCAGATGATGATACTGTATTCAAACATGCGGGTACTGTTTTAATTAAATCAACAAAAAAAGAATTAATTGGTGAATTAGAAGAAAGACAAGAGCTGGCAAAAACGCGTGTAATAGTTCTTGAAAAACAAGAAACTCGTGTCAAAGAATCTCTTAAAGAACAAGAATCAAAAATTACTGAAACAATGAAAGGTGGTGCTGCAAAATCTCCACCAGCAGAAGACAATCCCAGAAAATAATCTCACATTAATTTCAAATAAGATATTAACAAATTTGCACAAGTACCATAGATGAAATTAGAAAATCTTCGAATTATTGTAGATGAAAGAGAACGAAAAAGTGGAATTCCTGAACTTCTAAAGTCAGTTGGTTTGAATGTTGAAATGAAGACACTTCCAATTGGCGATTATATTGTTGCGCCAGAAACAGTTGTAGAAAGAAAGAGTATTCGTGATTTAATGTCGTCAGTTTTTGACGGGAGACTATTTGATCAGTGCTCTAGACTCAAAGAACACTTTGAGTTTCCTATATTGCTAGTAGAAGGAAATGTTGATGAAATTGAGGACATCACTGATAATCCACTGATATTTTATGGTGCTATGTCAACTGTTGCCATTGATTTTAAAATTCCAATAATTCCTACTCCCAATGCAACTCATACAGCTAAATTATTGGTTTCATTGTGTTCAAGAAAAGATACTCCTAAAGGTCCTTATTTAAAAAAAATCAAAAAATCTTCTGATTTACAAAAACAACAACTCTCAATTCTTTGTAGTTTACCAGGAATAGGAGAAAAATTTGCAGTCAGGATGCTAGAAAAATTTGGAACCCCATTCAAAGTATTCACTGCTACAACTATTGAGTTGGCAAAAGTTGAAGGGCTAGGTGAAGCACGAGCAAAGAAAATCAAAAAAATATTAGAATCAAAAAGTAAATTACTCAAAAAGTCCAACCAAAAAACTTTACATGATATATGATTATCACTTGAGTAGTTTTCTTTTCAATGGAGTTCCACATATTGGACACTCTTTAACATTAGTGTGGTTAGTTTTACATCCTGGACAATAGTGAATCCATTTTCCTACATCTTTAATTCCTTGAGTCATTATTGGTGATATTTTTAAACCTAGATTTTTTACTACATTTGAAATTGCAAAATCATCACTAATTATTTCACCACTCATTTCAATACATAACGCAATGATGGAAATATCTTGTTTTGTCAACTGTGAATAATCTCCAGTATCTTTTGCAGCCTTTACTGCAACGTCTGTTGATTTTTTATCTGGTTCTCTGATTTTTAGTCTTTTAGTTTCAAGTAAAATTTCAAGAGCACCGTGATTTTTCTTTATGTGACTAATTTCATCATACACAAGAGATGTTGTATGGTAAACACTAGATGAACTGAATGGAACTCCTGCATAAAATGCACTGGCATCTAAGATTCTAAAATCCAAGCTTACTCATTTGTCTTAGTCCTCGTTTTTTCAATCTTACAAAGACTGCTGGCTTTTTGTATTTCTTAATAATTATTGTTTCTCCATATCCTGCAACTTTTACTACTTGTGCATCCATCACAATGTTGCAGTCATGAGAACATGTAATCTCAATCTTTTCATCTGGAACTACAATTGACGCTAATCTGTATACTGGTGCAATAGGTGTGATAATTAAAACATCTAAACTCTCATGTAAAATTGGTCCTCCTAATGAAAAAGAGTGACCTGTAGATCCACTTGGAGTTGCAATAATTACTCCATCCATTTTTTGTTTTACAGTGTCATTTTGAAATTTTATTTTAATTTCTGCAGTTTTAGTCATATTTGTTCTAATAATATAAATTTCATTTAATGCTGGCGGAAATTCTTTTCCTCCACAAGACGCAACTACTCTAATTCTTTTATCTAAGAAGAATTTACCTTTTAAAATTTGATCAATTACACCATTAAACTCTTTAAATGTTATTTCTGATAAAATTCCTCTATTACCTCCTACGTTGATAGTTAAAATCGGTGTTTCATTTATCAGGTTTCTAAAAACTCTAAGAGTTGTTCCATCTCCTCCAAGGGTGATAACAAGATCTAGTTTCACTTTTTTTAGTTCCTCTAACGTTTCAATTTTTTTTGCACCCTTTACTTCTATTGGAGAAATTGTATAGACTGTCACTTTTTTTGATAATAGTTTTTTTACAACCTTTTTTCCTGCCTGTTCTGAATCTTTAGAACCTACTTTACTAACTACTGCAACTTTTTGAAGTTTCAAGCAGTTCTTCTGAATCCTATTTACATAAAAATGATATTTTTGATGCATTTGAAAAACAATTAAGTATGAAAACAATTTGTAAAAGTTATGAGTTACGCACATCCTGAAGTTTTAGTAGACACTGAATGGGTTACAAATAATCATCCTAATGAAAATAGAAAATTAGTGGAAGTTGATTATGACCCCACAAACGGATATGAGAAAGGTCACATCAATGGTGCAACCTTAATTTGGTGGAAACGTGATATTAACGATCCAATTAGAAGAGATATCATTAGCAAAAAACAATTTGAAGTATTAATGTCAAAAAATGGAATCACTTCTGACACTGAAGTAATTCTTTATGGTGATTTTAACAATTGGTTTGCTGCATTTGTTTTCTGGGTTTTCAAATATTATGGACATGAGAATCTAAAGATTATGGATGGTGGAAGAAAAAAATGGGAATTAGAAAACAAAGATTACACTACTGATGAACCACAAATGACATCTACAACATACAATGCACAACCTCCAGATGAAGGACTACGTGCATATCTATTTGATGTTATTAGAGCGTTGGAAAGAGAAGATAGTGTAATGGTTGATGTTAGATCACCTGCTGAATTCACTGGTGAAATTACTGCTCCTCCAGAATATCCAATGGAACATGCACAAAGAGGGGGACACATTCCTGGCGCAAATAATATTCCATGGGCAACAGCAGTTAATGATGCTGATGGAACATTCAAAACAGTTGAAGAATTAAAACAAAATTATGAACAAAAAGGTGTTACTCCAGACAAAGATGTAATATGCTATTGTCGAATTGGTGAAAGATCATCCCATAGTTGGTTTGTTCTAAAATATCTTCTAGGATATTCAAAGGTTCGAAACTATGATGGTTCTTGGACTGAATGGGGTAACATGATCGGAAATCCTGTGGAAAAATAAATTGCTTCTAGACCTTCCTGTTCTGAAGAAAGGTTCTTTCTATTTTATCAAAGATGGTGATACCGATCTTATCTTAGAAGATAAAACCAAAAGGGGACTTGTCATAAAAGAGACATCGATAGATGAAAAACTAAACGTCAAAGCTGATAAGGGGATGATTCATGATATGGATGGTATTGGACATTGGGTTCCTATAAGATGGTATTTCTCAAAAAATTGCTATACTTTATCACAGGTAATGGTCCATGCTGAAGTGATGGACAAAAAATACACAAAACTACGAGAACTTACGTGTCCAGACGATGATAACTGACAAACATTTTTAAATTAATTCGAGCTAAAAAAAACAAGATGTCTCTACTACTAAAAGATCGGGTTTGGACCATGGAAGCTGCAACTGCAAAACGTGGTGTTTATCCATTACATGGATATAAAATTGGACTTTACAGACTACCAATTAAACTCGAAGATCCTGCAGAAATAAAATCAATTCATGATGGGCTTAAAAAAACATTTGAAATGGATATGTATGCTGACAGAATTTATGCAACATATCGTTGGAAAGAACAAAACATGAGAGATCCGGAAGCAAAAGGATATCGAGAAGTTAAATTATCTATTACAGTTGAAATTGTAACTGGAGAAGTAGTTGATATTATTTATCAAATTTTTCCAATTGAAAAATTTGGTGATCCTAACTGGGTTCAAGATTATAGAAAGAAATCAGATCATTTTGCAAAAATGGTTATTGATACTATTTTACGAAACACCATCTTAGCTGACAAAATGATTTCTTATTATGTAAAAACTGAAAAGATTTCTGAGATTGCTGCTATTCAAAAACTTGAAGAACTTACTCCTCTGGCAAAAATTGTTCTTGGCGCAAAACAAAAAGCCATTCAAGCAACCGAAGAAGAAGGTGAAGAAGATGAAGGAGAAATTGAAATTCCAGATGGTGCTAAACCAGGCCCCATTGATGTTGAATACAAATCAAAAATGAAACAATCTGCAATATATGATGCAGCTGGATATTCAATCAAAACTTGGGGTCGAAGAGGTACAAATAATGGAATCATGGGAGTTTGGGGAGAATTCGTTTCAGTAGATTATGATATCTGTATTGCAGATGGTGGATGTTTAGAAGCATGTCCAGTAGATGTTTATGAGTGGTTTGACACTCCAGGAAATCCTGCATCAGACAAGAAACCATTGATGTCAAAAGAGCCGGATTGTATATTTTGTCTTGCATGTGAAGGTGTTTGTCCTCCACAAGCAATCAAAATATACGAGATAAAATAGTTTCAATTTTTGCAAATATAAATAACGAATAGTGAATCTGAGAAATTAAGGCTATGCCAATCAATCCTTTCACACAGATTATTTTTGATCTGTTTATTATATCAGCTATCATAATCACTGCATATACTTGCAATTTTTACTATCTAGCTTTACTTTCTCGAAAAAGAAAAGATGTTTTGCAGACTGTTGATCTAGGAACCCCGTCAGTTACAATTCAACTTCCAATATACAATGAAAAGTATGTTGTAAAGAGACTCATAGATGCAGTATGTAATTTGGATTATCCCAAAGAAAAAATTAGGATTATGATATTAGATGATTCTGATGATGAAACTGTTGAATTACTTGAAACTTTAGTTAATGATTACAAGAAGCAAGGATTTCAAATAGATCATATAAGGCGTGGAACAAGAAAAGGGTACAAAGCAGGGGCATTGAAATACGCAATGCAGATAACCGATTCAGAATTTGTTGCAATTTTTGATGCTGATTTTATTCCTCCTACATGGTTTCTCAAACGAGCAATTCCTTACTTTTCAAAACCAAATATTGGTCTTATTCAATGTAGATGGGGACATGTAAATGAAAACTATTCTATAATTACTCAAGCCCAAGCACTAAGTCTTGATTTTCATTTTCTCATAGAACAAAAAGCCAAAAGCAATTCCCATCTATTCATGAATTTCAATGGCACTGCTGGTATTTGGAAACGTGATTGTATTGAAGATGCTGGAGGTTGGCATACTGCTACACTAGTTGAAGACCTTGATCTTAGTTATAGAGCACAAATGAAAGGATGGAAATGTTTGTTCTTACCTGACATTGTAGTTGATGCAGAACTTCCTGCTCAGATGAACGCAGCTAAAAGGCAACAATTCCGATGGGCAAAAGGCTCAATTCAATGTGCAATAAAATTACTTTTTGATATTACTGTTAAACGTAAAGTTGCAGTTGAAGCAAAGATTCAGGCATTCATACAACTGACTCGTCACATTGTTTATCCATTAATACTGATACAATTTTTAGCATTACCAATTTTGTTAGCAGGACAAGTTAATCTTTATGTGATTAGTTTTCTTCCTGCTATTACACTTGCGACATATCTTGTAATGGGTCCAGGTGCATACATTGTGATTATACAAAGTATGTATCACAAGTCATGGAAATCAAGAGCAAAGATATTACCATATTTGTTAGTCTATAATGCTGGGCTGGCAGTAAATAATACAGTCGCAGTCTTTGATGCAGTATTTGGGAAGAAAAATGAATTTCTTAGAACTCCAAAATATGGAATCATAACAAAAGATGATGATTGGAGAGACAAAGCATACAATTTGCCTTTTTCCCAGACTACTCTCTTGGAGATATTTTTTGGCGTATATGGAGTAATGGGAATCTTTATCTCAATATTTTCAAATAATCCTATGTTTGTACCAATTATTGGACTGCAAACTGTTGGATTTTTTTATATTGCCTACATGAGTATCTCTCATACGCGATTTAAAAGAAATAAATCCAGTGTTAATCGCGTAATGACCAAGAACGAGAAAATGGCAAAAATTGTTTACAAACTATCCATGATTGGAATTATCGGAATTATTATTTTTGGAGGATATATGGCAATTAGTGGGTATAACACTGACATTTATCCTCTTGACAGGATGAGGGGTCATCTTGATGGAATTATTGGTTCATCTGATCCTGCTGTGATCCGTGAACATTTAGTAGCAATTCAAACCGATTTAGAAATTGTTATGGAAAAGCTTCCTGAAACAACAAATGCAAATGGCGACATTATCTCAAAAAATCCTGTTTGGTTATTTGCCACAGACTCTACAAACTTCCTTAGAATTCAAAATGATATGAATACAATGCTTGCAAGCATTGATAAAATCTCAATTGTTCCAAAGGACAGCTCTGCATATCATACAGGAATGATGGATATCAGTGATAGGGCTTTACAGTTAAAAATCAACATTATGGATGCTACCCCATACATGTATGTTAGTGCTCCAAATGTATTGTATAGTACAATTTGGGTTGCTGCGCTCTTGGCAATCTTTGCTGCATTAAAAAACAAGCAAGAACAACTCAAAGAAGTTGATACAGGAGTTTAAGAAATATTCAAATCATTTCTGATTTGATCTACTGCTCTAATTCCAAAAATGTCTCTTACTTGCTGAATTCTTACTACTTCTTTAAACAAGTCTTTTCCAATTGCATTTGTCAAAATTGAATAAACATCACTGAATCGAATTTCCCACTTGTCTGCAGAATCAAAAATTTTACTTACTGCCCACTGTCTTACTTCATAGGGAAGTGGAATCTTTTCACCTGATTCTATTGAAATTCTATCAAAGAGATTAACAATATCTGCAGTCTGTGCTGCCATCTTTTCAAGATCTTTTGCATTACCATACTTTGATTCTGCATTCATTCTGATACCTGATTGAAATTCTGAAAGTTTTAACAACGCCATCATCTCATTTGATGAATCACTTGATACTTTGTTTGTAACATTTTTGATTGATTGTATTTCTTCAAATAATTTTTCAGATTTTTTGTGAAATTCTGCAGTAGATGCATCTTGTCTTTTTACAATGTCTGATACTGAAGATACTTTTTCTTCAATTCTCTTTATTTTATCTCCTAGATCATTAATGGATTCTAGGCTCAAACCCTCTACAGAATTAGTCTTTAACGCTATAGTGTCAAATTGTTGTTTAAGGCCATCAATTACTCCACCTAACGAATCAATTTTTGAGGCTTTGGATGAAATAGCATCAATTGTAATTTTTATTGCTTCTAATTCAGAATTAAGGTTTGATGTAAATAATTTCCCTTCGACAATTTTTCCAAGTTCTTGTTTTAGACTTTCAATAATCTGAGTTCCTATCTCTAGTTTTCCAGTTTTTCCTGAAATTGCTTCTACACTATTTTTTAGTTTACTCATTTCAGAACCAATTTCTAAAAATGAGTCTGCTTTCCCAGAAACTTTCTTAAGATCATCTCTCACCTCATCAATTCTCTGGGCAATTTTGATAATCATTTGAGAATTATTTCTAATTGAATTCACACTATCTTCTACTTGCTGTGGTAGCCCTTGAGATTTTGATGCATTTGAAATTTTGTTTATCTCTTCTTGTAATTTGATAGTTTGCTCATTGATCTTGTTGACTAGATTAAATTGTGTTCTTACTTGATTTAATCCTGAGTATAGTTTTTGTGTGTCATCTTCAATAATGTTGATTTGTTTTGATTGTTTTTGAATATGCTCTAATGTTGATGTTAGTGTGTCAATCATTCCTTTCATAGAAACTAAGATCTTTTGGTTTTCACCAAAAATTTTTGACATTCCCTTGATCTCTTTTTGTAATGCTTTGTTAGAATCTGAAACTGATGCTACTTTCTTTAGTAATATGGATGGGCTTGGCTCTCTTTTTGTAATTTTTTTTGTTGGTTTTTTTGATTTTTTCTTTGAAATTTTGATAGCCATATGAATTAAATTAAAAATTTAATGATAAAAAAGTTAGGTTTAAAATAAAAAATGTAAAGAGTTACTTGTTTACAACTCTTGGTTCATGAAGCAATTCATGAAAGGTCTTTTCAGTCAAACCGTTCATTGTTTCAATAAACCCTCTTGTACAATATTCACATTGAATCATATAGTACGGTATTATACCGTACTATTAATACTAAGGTAATTACAACGTAACCAATTACGCAGTCAGATACCCCAGGTCATATCTCTACATTTTATTCAGCTGACCTAATCATCACTCTGCATTTTGATTATGATTATTGAGCATAAAGAGGTTAAACATTTTGAAAACTCGAGTCTCTTTTCTAATATTTGCTAATTGTTTAATTTAAGATTTAAATTTTTAATGAGAAATCATTTTTAAACAAATTTGTTAAATGATAACATGCAAAACGTTTTACTTCAATTAGATTCAAGTACAATTCAAAATACTCTTAACAATACTGTTACTACTTTAATTGAACAGATAACTCCTGAGCTTCCTCATACTAGTTTTATTACTGATTTAGCTTTTATCATGATAATTGGTGCTGTAGTTACACTAGCATTTTTTAAAATTAAACAACCTTTGATCATTGGTTATCTATTTGCAGGAATGTTGCTTGGACCATTCTCCTCACTTTGGTCATGGGTTTTACCTGCTGGCGGTCCTAATTCTGATATTATAGGTGGTGTAGGAATTCTATCTGATGTTGAGGCATTGAATCTTTTTGCTGAAATTGGTGTCATCTTACTTCTTTTTGTAATAGGTATTGAATTTCCATATTCAAAAATTAAAAGTATTGGCCGTCAGGCAATTGGAATTGGAACTATAGGATTATTTTCAACAATGGGTGTCATATTTTACACTGCTACTATGCTTGGATTGGAATTTATGGATGCATTGTTTATTTCAGCTGCATTATCAATATCAAGTACTGCAATTATTGTTAAGATTTTGGAGGATACGGGAAAAATCAAAAAAGAATCCTCTTTGCTTATTTTAGGTATTTTAATAGTTGAAGATGTAATTGCAGTAATTCTTATTTCTTCATTACAGTCTATTGCCTTAGTTGGAACTGTATCAATAGAATCTATTATTGCTGTAGTGGTAGTAGCAATTGCTCTTATTGTTGGAACATTTACTATTGGAACGCGTTTGATTCCACCATTAATTGATAGAGTTGCAGCTACAGAACATCGTGAAATTTTACTACTAAGTGTTCTTGGTCTCTGTTTTGGATATGCATTATTTGCAAACATGGTGGGATTATCTGTAGCAATTGGAGCATTTTTGGCAGGTGTACTTGTTGCTGAATCAAAATCAGCCGATGTCTCAAAACTTCTCTCAAGTCCAATCAAAGACATGTTTGTAGCCATATTCTTTATTTCAGTAGGTGCACTGATGGATGTTTCTCAGCTTGAAAATTATATTGTTATAGCTATTATCTTGATTGCAGTTTCTATTGGCATGAAATTTGGCGGTAACATGCTTGGAAATATCATATTTAGACAAAAACGTGGCAAAGCACTCCGTTCTGCATTTACATTGTCTGCTCCTAGAGGTGAATTCTCAATTGTAATTGTAAAAGTTGGAGTAGATATGGGTGCAGTTAGTGCCTTCTTATTTCCTTTGATAGGTATGATTTCAATAATTACCGCAATTATTACTCCATTTTTAATGAGAGCTGGAGATAAAGTAATTACTGCTGTGGAGAAAAAAGACAATGTCTGATGAGTTAAAGAAATTATTAGAACAAGTCCATGATGGAATTACCACTTTTGATTTTGATAGTAAAAAAACACCTTGTATTGTAATTGAAGAGAAAAAATATGATGATATGTTATCAAAAATTGCTGGCGAATCTTTATCGATTAACACTGATCTGAATATTTTACAAGATGGACAAGGAAATGTTTTTGTTGAAATTGCTTTGATGTTTTCAAAAGGAAATATTGTTGAAAAATTTCTAGTCAATGCAAAAACTGATCTTGTATTTTTTGAATCTCTTGCAAAAACATCAATGCTTGCACTTTCTTCACCACATTCTCAATATGGAAAAGAAAATGTGTTTATGATTCAATTACCTCGTCCAGAAAAAGCTCAAGATGCACTTGAAATAATTCAAAACGCATTAATGCCAAAAAATCAAAAATAATGGTGCAGTTACCGGGATTTGAACCCGGGTCACTAACTTGGCAAGCTAGAATATTAACCAAACTGTACTATAACTGCAACAATCCTAGAGACAGAATTTGGATATTAAACTGTTTTTAACTATTTCAACTAAGATAGATAATGGATGAAATTCTTCTAAAAAAGATCGAACAAAAAATTCAAGATACAATTTTAAACAAAGATGAAATCAAACAATTAGTTCAATCACTTTCAGACATTGATGATTCAAAATCATTTGCTTTAGGTATTATAGTTGGCAGAATTTACAACGCCTTTTACTATCAATCAAAAAGAATTCTTAATCGAGAACCTACTAAAGACGAATTCAAAGAATTTTTAGAATTAGTTAAAACCAGAAAATCTAATTTAGAAAATTTATGGTGAGGCTTTATTCCAATCAATTACTTTGATTGATGGTGTTCCTGGTAGTTTTACACATGCTCCATGTAGTGCTTTTCTTGCAGCAGTTAGATGATCACTACCATTAACATATAGTTCCATTATGCATTGACCTTGTCTGACTCTAGCACCTAAACTTGTTGCTTTACCCCATGATCTTCTCATTCCTTCTGAAATTCTATCTGCACCTGCAGTAGCAATTTGTTTATTTTCTCTTAAAAGATTGTGTGGATAAATTCTAAGCCTGGAATAGTAACCTGTTTCTCCAGTTGTTTTCTCTAATGTTTTATTTGCTGCCAATCTCATTGATTCTATTGCCATGTGTCTAATCTGAAGTTTTTCATTGAGACTTAATTGAACACAATATTGATATGTTCCTCTTTTACCACCTTGAAATTTTGCAATTTTAATTTGTGGCTTTCCTTTAATGTACTTTTTTCTGGTAAACACTTGTCCCTTTCTAGATCTGTAATTTGCACCATGCATGATATTCTAAAACCAGAATGCCCATATTTTAACGGTTAACCAGCATTTCTTCATATTTTCTAATGCTTATATGGAAATCCTTTGGCTTTCTCTTCATCATGGAAGAAACACTTTTTGTCAAAGGCGAGATAATTTCAGGTCAAACTTGTATATCAAATAAGAATATGATTCATGAACTTGAACAAAAGGGATATGGAGAAATTGAAAAAGAAAAATTATTTCTAAAACAATTTGAAACTCTATACTTACTATACGCTAAAAGACTAATTTTAAAGAAGGGAAAAAAACAAATTGATTTTAACTCTTTCATGAATATTTCTCAAAAACTAGATGCTGAAATTCTAACTAAATTTTTGATATATCGTGATCTTCGAAATCGTGGTTATGTTGTAAAGGATGGATTTGGTTTTGGTTATGACTTTAGAGTTTATGAAAGAGGACACTTTGGTGAAAAGGGAGCTAAATTTCTAATCTTTGGTCTTAATGAGGGACAGCAAGTAAAGATGGGTAATCTACAAAAAAAGATCGAAGAGATTACTCAGATGGGAAAAGAACCAATTATTGCAGTCATTGAACGTCGTGGTGAAGTAATTTATTATAAAATTAATAGAATTAATTTCTATGAAAATAAAGCTAGATTAGAAGAATCTTTTCAGTTTTAATCATTAAATATCCACGCTGATGAATATTTTAAAAGATTATTTTTTATTGCATACATAAAATCATAAACTTCAACATATTTTGTCTTATTCTCCCACAATTCCTCAAAATCTTTCACTTTTCTTTCAACTCTTGATTTGTCATTCCATGAAGTAAACACATCTACAGATTCAAAATCAGTAGTTTGAGTGGAGAATGATTCACTAGAGGTTCCAGTAAATGCAACCACCTGATCATGCTCATCTCTGAATATTCCAATTCTCTCTGAGAATGAATTTGCAACTTGTTCTGAATTTGGAATTGCAATCTTTAATTCAATTTGACCATTATCAAAAAATTTTGCAATTTTTTCAATTTTGGTGTTTTTGATTTGTTTTCCGTCAAACGATTTTTTGTGTTTTTCATCAAATAGTTTTGCAAATAGATCCAAATCTGCAGCTCTAAATTTATGGCCAGTGACAATTCTTAATTTTGCCTTACCCATAACAAAATTATCAAATGCCATAGATATTGTGGCTAACGTTTGAATAGACAAAAAGTCTACACATCTATCATATTCTATACAATTACTTAGACAAGGAAAGAAAAATTCTGATGCAATGTCATTTCTATCTGAACGATATTCTTCTTGGAGTTCAATTTCTCTTAGACCCACTAATAATGAATTGTAATTTAATTATTTAAAGAAATTATTTTGAGATTTCATTTGTAATTTAAAAAAATATTTTTAAAAATTTCTTGGATTCTGAATTGATTATTGATATTAAACTAAAATGCTCCCATCGGGATTTGAACCCGAGTCTTTGGCTTGAGAAGCCAAAATGCTTAACCGGACTACACTATGGGAGCCTGATAAAAACAATCTCAATCTCAATTTAAAGGAAATGCTTGAATGAATTTGTAAAATTTTCTAAGTTGATTCCTTTATAGAAAAATCAAATATACTCTTTTCATGGATATTGAAAAATTTATAGTCAAAAATGGATTATCTAACTTTCCAATTGGTTTAGGCGGCTGTAGAATTTCTGATTTTCATTTTGATTTATGTCCATATGATGTTGTAGTTTTTGATGAAAAATCAGAACCAGAAAAAATTGTTAAATCTGGAGATGAGTTTGTTATTATTCATCATGCATCCTTAACTGAAACCAAATCACAAAGGCTTCTTCAATATGACAACCTGCAGATAATTCAAGATGAATCATGGGATTTGCAAATGTTATTATCAAAAATTAACAAAAAACGCTCTTCACTATTTACTGATTTTGCAAAAAATTGTTTGATTGAATCTATGTTTTGTTGTCAAAAAACTAAAGAATCAATTCAATCATCCGATGTTTTTGCTTCATGTTGGCAAAAATGTGCTTCTTACTATTTAGCTGATGCAATATCTTCTCTAAACAATCAAAGATCTAGTCCTTCTCATATGTTAGATCTGCTTCGGAAATTAAAAAAAAGTTCAATCAATGAGTACATCTCCGTTGTCACTCAAACAGTTGGAATTGAGAGAGCTACTCCAACTTTGCTTGAACGTATGCTAAAGTCAACCATTGGGTTTTCTGATTTGGTTGAAAAAAATAACCATTCTCAAATCATTCAACAAAAACATGATTTTTTTGTAGAGAATTCAATGCTTTCTGATTGCTATTTCTATTTTTGTCACATCAATAAAGCAAATTTTATAAAAATTAAAAATTCTTTGAATAGGGAGCAAGATCTAATTCATATTTTGAAGATTGCCTTTGATATAGAAGTTGATTCTAATCTATTATTACAACAAGCAGAACAAATTCAGAAATCCTGTAACGAGATACTTGAGATCGTTACTAGAGCGTAATTTTCTAGTTTTTTGTGCTAACCTTTTAAAACAAGTACGAATACAGGTTTGTCATGGTAGATCAAGCATGTGGTTGCGAAGCACCTAGTGGCGACCCTGATTACTCATGTGATTGTGCTATGCAAGGTCATTGTATATGCAGTAATGATTGTTCATGTTCAACCGACGTTTGTAAAGAAGCTGTCGGGCAAATGTCAAAATAAGAGTAACTTTCAATCTAATTTTTATTTTTTAAATTAATCATCTTCTTCCTCAAAGCCCCATGATTTTACTAGTTCTTTTTGGAACTTGTCTGCTTGTTTACCATCTAGTGCAAATCCACAATTCTTGTGTGTTGGAACTACAGTCATTCCATCCATTTTGTACTCTACTTCAAACAAGTGAACTTTTGGACACTCACACATTTCTGAATCTCTGTAAATTTTCCTCTATATTTGCCTATTTGAATAACGTTTGCCTACCCCTTTTTCTCATTTTTTATAAATCTGAATAACGTTTAACTAGGATATTTCATAATTATTCTTGTGAATCGTTTTATTATTGTATTTATGTTCTTGACTATTCTTTCTAGCTTTGGGTTTTCAAATCTTTCTTATGGTCAGGGCACTGGTACAGCAGGTGGTGTCAATGTTGACGGTACATGGTATTTGGGTGAAGGTCTTAAAACTGGAGATTATTTTGAGTATTCTTTGTGTGAAATAGATTTTAATGATTGTTCACCAATTAAAGTGAAATTTTGGATCAAAGGTTCAATACCACATGAATCTGAATCATTGTGGGATACAAAAGTTGCAATTTTTGATGGCAATAAAATCGTAATAGGTTCAATGGGTCTTGGAAAAACTTCTCCTGAACCTATAACATTTGATGATGATCTTTTTCATTATGCTATTGCATTCAAGTCTTCCTTATCTTGGTTAGGTGCTTTTGCTACTGCAGCAGAAGGTGATAGAATTCATGGACCACAAGCGTTCAAGTTACCTGCATGGGGGAAGATAGGCGCAATTGGCGGTGCTCAATTAATTCCAATACGAGAAGAAACAATAACTATTCCTGCAGGAACTTTTGATACAGTTGTTGTTGGTTGGTATAGTGGTGATTGGAATGAAATCTGGATAGTCGATGATTTTCCTTTTCCTGTTAAAGCGCTAACATATACGTGGATTACCACAGGGATTCCTCCAATTATGCATAAATACACTTTGTTAGATTATAAAGAAAATGTAATGGATGATCCTTTCATAAATCTTGTAGAGACAGAAACAAAAGAAGATTTGTTTGGATGTCCAGATACAAGCTTTTCTTATTATTTCGGTGAACATGTTGCTATCGAATCATACTCCATACTGGTTGAGTATAATTATGCTCCAGAATTCCCTATGGAAGGTTGTGATATTGACTGGAAAATTAACTTCAAGAATCCATATAACGAAATTGAATTTGTCGATCAAATTCATTATGATATTTGGGTTGTAGATGAGAGTGGTAACAGATTACGTTCTCTTGCGGAAGAGCGTGGACGAATAGACTTGTTTAATGGATTCGGTCAGGTTCATGTTCTTATGCCAGTAAAAGAAAGCGCAGGACTAGCCAAATATGTGATATTTATTCATGGTACCGGACCAGAAAATCAAGTACCTGATGCCACAAGAGGTGGATTTGTCACCGTCGAAATTAAAATTGATGAGAATCCTCTCTTTGAAGGAACACCTTCAACCAATTCTGTAATTCGCGAAATTCCATCATGGATTAAAAACAACGCAGGCTGGTGGGCAGATGGATCAATTGATGATACCTCCTTTGTTCAAGGAATACAGTTCTTAATTCAGGAAGGAATAATGCAAATTCCTCCAACTACACAAGGTTCCGGCTCCGGCTCTAATGAAATTCCATCATGGATTAAAAACAACGCAGGCTGGTGGGCAGATGGTTCAATTGATGATGACTCCTTTATAGGTGGAATACAGTTCTTAATTGAAGAAGGAATAATGAGCATCTCATCCTGATATTCTCTACATTCAAATTGATTAAATCTTTAAAAAAATAACGAAGTAAAAATGGTAAGCCTTTTTAGATATCCAAAACGCCGTCTGAAAAAATTAATCAGAGAAGGTGAATATGTCCAAGCCATTCAACTTGGAGATTCTTTGGAATCTAAATTCTCAAATGATCCTGATTTTATGTTCATAATGGGAGGCCTTTATGTTATTTTAGAAGATTCAGAAAAAGCACTCCCATATTTTGAAAAAGCAGTACAACTAGATAACAATGATGTTGAAACACTTAAAATCAAAACTGATGTGCATTTGGATCTGCAACAGAAAAATGAGGCAATTATTTGTTGTAAACGAATTGTGGAATTAGAACCAAAAAACTATCAGGCTAAAGAATTACTTGAAGAACTAGAAAATCTCTAATTACTAAAATTATTCCTTCTTTTTCATTTGGTAAACATTTTCCATTAACCAATCACAAAACGCTGTTACGTTTTCATTAAATTCTGTCCAGATATGCAATGAATGAGGCAAGATGTCAATCTTCCAATTCTCTGTAAAGACTCTAACTCCTTCTTTACCTTCATACATGTATGCATCCTCAGTTTTTATATCTCCGAGTAGATCTTTTGCCTTTTGTTTGATTAATTCTCTATCTATGGGAAATTTCTTTCGGTCATGATCAATTATCAGACTCAAATCCCTTTTTCCATACATGTCAAATTCGTCAATTCTTCCCTCTTTTGGAAAGTTTACAATTAGTTTGATATTGTACTTTTTTCCCACTTCCTTCCCAATCTCCACAATTCTAGTATATCCCATTCCTTGATTTTTTTTTAGAAGAAATCTAATTTGTGCCAAGTCTCTTTTTAGTTGAACTTGAAGATCCAAAGTCAATTCAGTAAATATCATCATTGTATTACATGAAAATTCCTCTTATAATCATTAATTTTGTTTCAGGATTAGTTTTTTTAGAACTTCGTTTACAGCTAGAGTATGGCAATGCCCATGGACTATGACGGAATGAGAACTGATGACGCATCAGAGAGAACTGATAATGTCGATGAATACAGACGAACTTGCATTGATTTCATTGAAGATATTTCTCATAATTATGTAGAATGGGTTGATTATTACAAATTACCTGAGGATGAAGACAAACGAAGACGTGCAGGAATTAGTTCAACCATTACAAGAACAAATGAATGGATTGCAAAGATTGCTCAGTCTATCAAAGCAGTTGATATTGTAATGAATGATGGAATTCAAAAGATGGCAGAATCAACTGCTGGCAAACCCCTTGAGATTGGAGTTTTTATAAATCATCAATCAAGCTATACTGAAACAAAACCTGGAATCATTGATGTAGTGGTTAAAGCAAGTGGAAGAAAAGGAAGAAAAATGAAACTTGGATTTCATTTTAAAGATGATAGATTTAGAATAGAATCAACATGTGATGCATATTTTGATGAAACTAATTTGCCCAATGGAGAATTAGAAATGTTAGATATCCATCTAAAACTTCATGCAGAAAATGCCAAACAACGTGACGTTATCTCATTTACTGTAACTGTAAATGAAGTTGAGAATGATGTTGAATATGATAAAAGAGGACTTACAACGATAATTCATCTAATATGACTTAGCGTAGAATCTCTTCTTCAAGATAATCAATAAATTTTCCAGTGTTTTCTAGTTTGATTGATTTGATTTCTTCTAGATTGTTAAAGTCATTCATCTTTAGATACCTTTCAGATGCAGTATACAAGACATCATCAATATAGAATGTTCTTGCTTTTCCCATTCCATAATAGCGAGAATCATCAGAAGAATGGGTTACTGTTCCTTTAAGGTTGAATCCATCTGAACTGTTCAAATCAAATACATAGAATCCATTCCAGCGGTTGTAATTAGGTGCAAACATCTTGGAGTTTGAAATTTCTTCCAAACTTTCTGCATCTCCACTAATTGGAATTGAGAGAACTCCTCTTGTTTTATCAAAGAAGAATGCTTTGTGATTGTTTAATGCCTCTGAATAAGTAGAACTATCCCCTATGATTACATCATCTGTAACTTTGGGGTTATTGATATCTGCAACATTAAACAATGTAATTTTAATTCCTAATTGTTGAACTCTACCTTCTTCTATTTCTTTTGTATCTCTGCCGATACCAATAATGTGTTCTTCATCATATGGATGCAAATAGTTTGAAAATCCTGGGATTTTTAATTCTCCTAAAATTTTTGGAGTATCAGTTGACAAATCAATTACAAAGAATGGGTCAATCTGTTGGAATGTTACCAAATAAAGTCTGTCCCCAATGAATCTTGCAGAAAAAATGCTCTCATCAGGTGCAATTTTGTCTAGTCCTCCTATGATGTTAAGCTGTTCATCTAAGATGTAAACTGCATTTGCACGAACCGTTCCCTGATATTGTGTATAATATTCAGTAGTAGTTGCAACTCTAAATCTATCTCCACTTTGATCCATAGAAAATTGATTTAACAGTCTGCCTGGAACTGAGCCCTTTGCAACATATTCTATTTTATCTTCATCAATTGATATTTTGTGAATAATTGTTTTCCTTGTTTCTTCCTGGGTTTTTACATCATATTCATTTAGTGCCTCTTTGATTTTTTCAAATAATTTTTCTTTGTCATTTTTATCCATCTCATTGTATGATTTTTGCATTAACTCTGAGATTTTTATCCACTGTGTAGACGAATTCATTGAAGAATCGTTTTGAATTTCTTTAATTTCATTTTGAATGTCATTTGGCAATAATGGCACTATAACATCAAAGAATCTATCTCGTGATGAATTCTCATAAAATCCAAATGGCATACTTTGCTGGTAAGTCAAGTAAAAATTATTCTCAGAGACATAGAATGATCCACTGTATCCCATAAGAAATGTCTCTGAATTTATTGTGTCTCCAAATATGTCAATTGCAGTTAGTGTGTTAAAGTTTGAAAATTGTTCAATGTTATCAAAGTAAAATGCATCGGGAGTCATGATTCTAACTGAACTCTCCATAATAACTGGAAGTCTTGGATATTGATAGTCGATGTTACTGTTAGTGACAAAGTATGCATAGTCTCCAATCATTCGTGCATCTCTAAAGTGACCATCAATGGAATAATCTTTGAGAATAGTTGGATTCTCTTTATCTGAGACATCAATAATCAGTGTATGAGTGACTGGGCTGTAAGAACGGCGTGGAACAAAGTCAAACTGTGGGATTATTTCATCATCGCTTTGTCCATTGTAAAATATCACTAACCTATCCCCATTTAGGAACATATTCTGAATATACTGTGATTCAATGTCTAGTGCAATTTTTAGAATTAATTTTGCAGACTCTGCTGGATATGCATCAATTATTGAAAGTGTATTTCTAGATACAATGTAGACATATTTTGAATCATTTTTGAGATAGTCTGGCTCATCAACATTTGCAACTTGAACATTTGTTGTTGAATAGTCTGAGCCGCCAGACTGTGTTTTAACTACTGAAGGGACTGATACACCCTCAGACTCTGCACTTTGAAACATTACTGCTTCATCAACTACCATGTTTCTTGTAAGAAATCTATTGTCATAGAAACCTCCTCCAAACAACGCAGATGCTTCAAGAATACTCTTTAGTTCTTCTTGTGATGATATTTTTTTAATGTCTTGTGTTCCTTCAAAATACTCTGATACTGATTTATCTACATAGTCTATTTCTGGGGTGGGTATTTGTGAAATTTGAGGTTGTTGATCAAAACCAATTGAATACATTATTCCTGCAGTAACTATTACCGAAACTACAACTGCAATTAGAATAATTACTTTTGAACTCAATTCTCTCTATCCTTTTTTAAGAGCTAGAATTTAGTGTTTACTACTTATGGAAATCAATGAAAATATAGTTTAAAATAATTTATGTTGAATTTAGTGTGACTTCAATTGTAACTCTCTTCTCTTTTGCTCTTTCTTCTCCAGGATATTTTAGATTAGAGATTTTTTTACTCAATTCTTCATCTGTTACCAGCTTTGCTTTTCCTGAAAAAATAAAATTGTTGTATTCAATTTTGACTTCAGAATTTATTAATGCATTTTTGAACCAGTCCCCATCTGGCAAATGTCTTGAAAAGTAAATTTTTCCATTATATTTGACTGCGCGAAGCATTACTGAATGCTGCTTTCCTGTATTTCTTCCCTTTGTAGTAAGAATTGGTCGAAACAAATCTTCCTTTATCTCCATGCATGATTTTTTTCTGTCAAGTAATTTAACCCCATTGCAAGAAATTTCTGATATTTGGTATGATAAGCAAATCTGTTCATTTCAGACAATGTCAGTTAAACTAGCAGGAATGCCTTCAAAATTAGCTACTGCTGATTCCTTTACTGGAAAAAAAGTCGTAGACCGAGAGGGAATTGAATATGGCAAAGTCAAACACATACACATTAACCAAGATACACTAACTGTTTGTGGTGTGACAATCCACCAAGGATTCAACAAAGACTATTATCTTTCAAATGACTACATAGCCAAATTTTCTGAAGAAACATTACTTCTAAGTAGACCTCCTGTTAGAACAGGAATCCCAGTTGTTGATATTGACCGTCATAAAATTGGTAAAGTAAAACGATTACACAGACATCCTGATACCGATGAATTAGAATCAATTGAAGTAACTGATGGTTTTATGCATACTAAAATTCTATCCAAATCAGAAATTTGGGGAATAGGCGAAAAAGTCATTTTAGGAATGACCAAAGAAGAATTCAAAAAAATTGAATAACTTCTTTTAAACTTCTTTTTTCAAAATAACATTTTTTGATTAATCTGTTTTCTTAACACATACTTCACAAACAGGAATTCCTTCCTGAACTGTTATTTCTACATTTGATGAGTGACATTTATGACAGAGTCCTTTCATACAGTAAATTCTCAAATTCCCCCTTAAATTTTTTATGAGGATCTACTGAATCAATACTTAACAATTTATAATTGAGAAATGCGATCAATGTATTGAACTCGATAGAAATAAAATCTCTCACAAAGTCATTTGGAGATGTAATTGCTGTAAACGATATTTCTCTCTCAGTAAAACCTGGGGAGATCTTTGGATTCTTGGGACCTAATGGTGCTGGAAAAAGTACTACGATAATGATTCTCACTACACTGTTAAAACCAACATCAGGACAAGCTCTAATTTGTGGGTTCGATGTAATGACAAACGCAAAAAAAGTTAGAGAAAATATTGGATATGTTCAACAAGAAACAACTGTTGATGATTATCTAACTGGAAGAGAAAATCTTCTACTGCAAGCAAAACTTAATCATATTCCAAAAAACGAAATCAACAAAAGAATTGATGAACTCTTGGAATTAATCGAACTCTCAGATAAACAAGACAAAGCAGTTGGTACCTATTCTGGTGGCATGAGAAAAAGATTGGATATTGCCGGTGGCCTTTTGCATAGACCCAAAGTGCTGTTTCTTGACGAGCCTACAGTTGGATTGGATATCCAAACTCGTAGAAAAATCTGGGAGTATATCAAAAAAATTCATGATGAATTTGAGATTACAATATTTCTCACTACTCATTACATGGAAGAGGCAGACAAACTATGTGACAGAATTGGAATAATTGATGGTGGAAAGATTCAGGTAATTGATTCCCCAGAAAATATGAAAAAAGCAATGGGCAATGAGGTTATCTCAATTATTTTAGAGGGCGAAAATCATAATTCCTTCTTATCTGAACTTAAAAAAATTGAATTTGTAACGAAGATTAATGAGGATGGATCTAAACTTACTCTTTTTGTATCAAATGGAACTGAAGTAATACCAAAAATTTTTCAAATTTCATCAGAACTTAAAATAAAAATTACTTCTATCTCACTTACACAACCAACTCTTGATGATGTATTCCTCTCTTACACTGGACATGAAATTAGAGATGATGATTCTGGATTCAATCGAAAACGTGAACATGCAAAAATGAAGGGGTTACGTGCATGAATACTTTGGCGTATGATACTTATACAATTTTTTGGAGGGAGATAAAGCGATATCAAAAATCTAGGAGCGGTGTTTTAATTCGATTAATCCAACCTGTAATTTGGATTATTGTAATTGGAAATACTTTTTCAGGCACTCAACCATTGATTCAATCCGTTGGTTTTCAAGGAGACTATATTGAATTTATGACACCTGGTGTCATTATCCTCACTGCAATTTTTACAAGTATTTTTGGTGGTGTCAACACATTATGGGATAGGAGATACGGTTTTATGAATAAGGCCTTGACTTCTCCAATCTCTCGTTCTGCAATTGCTCTAGGAAAAATGTCTGCAATTTCCTTGATTTCAGCTTTGCAAGCTAGTTTGATTATAGGAATTGCTTTGGCAATCGGCGTCACTTTTCCAAACCCGTTAATGATTGTACCAATCATGGGAATTGTAATTTTGTTTTCATTAGGGTTTTCAGGAATTTCTGTAATGGTTGCAGCCACTGCAAAGTCTCAAGAAACCTTTTGGGGTGTGATTAATTTTCTTGGAATGCCATTGTTTATGATAAGCCCTGCATTATTTCCATTAGAATTATTGCCTGATTGGCTTGCAACACTTGCAAAACTAAATCCTGTCACCTACACAATTTTACTGGTAAGGGAGTTGATGACAGGTGTGTCTGAAGGTGGAATTCCAATACTGCTTAGTCTTGGAGTTCTCTTTGCGTTTGTGTTTGTAATGATCGGTCTTGCAAGCTATGTGTTTACGCGTGAAGTAAACAAGCCATTTTAACATAAAGTTGACAAACATTGTTAGATTTTCAAACTATGGTCATGTTTCTCTGATTTTGCCATCATGACTTGTTGAAATTATTCCTTGTAGTAATGGTGTTTTCTGTATTTTTATTATCTAATTCTTTTTCACAGAGTTCCTTTGGGTTGGGAGACTATGACTTTATCTCTGAATGGGGTTCATTTGGAATTGCACAGTCTGGACATTTCTCATATCCTCAATTTATTGCAGTAGGTGATGATGGTAGTATCTATGTCAGTGATTTGGGAAACAAACGTGTTCAAAAATTCTCAAGCAACGGTGAATACATTACTGAATGGGGAAAAAGCGGAAAACAATCTGGAGAATTTCATTATCCGTCAGGAATTGCAGTTTCTGGAGATTCTGTTTTTGTTGCAGACCGTGATTTGAATAGAATTCAAAAGTTTTCCCTAGATGGAGAATTTATAGCAGAATGGGGTGAAAAAGGAAAAAATGATGGCCAACTCTACTTTCCAAATGGAATAGCAGTAAACAATGGAACTCTGTATGTAGCTGACACTGGTAATCAAAGAATTCAAATATTTTCTACTGACGGAGAATTTATCTCATCATTTGGTTCAAGTGGACTTGGTGAAGGGCAATTCCTAACTGTTGTTGGAATTGATATTGATGCTGATGGAAATGTCTATGTCACTGATAAGGGAAACAAAAAGATTGAAAAATTTGATGCTACTGGAAAATTTATTCAATCATTTCTATTTCATTCACCAAACTATACTTTTTCTCCTGAAGCAATAGCTGTTGATTCTACAGGAGAGATGTTTATTGTAAACTCTGCTAATGGTAAAATTTTACATTTGTCTCAGGATTCTAATTTGAGTCTAAATGTATTTGATAAGTTAGGACCATATACAAAATCATTTGATTTTCTCTCTGATATCGCAATTGGAATTAATGGTGAATTATTAATTGTAGATTCTGCAAATCATAAAATACAATCCTTTGAAACTGAATTTTATGTAAAGCCTGAAATTGTAGATTCCATTGAAATCTCTAATGAAATCATTGAAGAATCACCAATTGACAAAACAAAGCCTGTAATTATCGCTCCAATTTCATTACAAGTTGAGGCTACAGATTTTCTAACTACTGTATCATTTGGTGAGGCTACTGCTACTGATGAAAGTGGAATCAAAGCAATAATTCACAATGCTCCAGATGCATTTTCTATTGGGGTATCCACAATTATTTGGGTAGCTTTTGATAATGTTGGATATTCTTCTAGTACATCACAAACTATTACTGTGAAGACTTGTGGAAATACCTATTCTGATTATAATCTCATTGAAGGAACTCAAGGAGATGATGTAATTTTAGGTACAGACGGTGATGATCTAATTTTTGGATTGGCAGGAAATGATATTATTTTTGGTGGGAATGGAAACGACTGCATATTTGGTGGACCTGGTGATGATATTATTTCTGGGGATGACGGAGATGATACTATTAGAGGAAATTCTGGTCATGATATTCTTAAAGGCGGATCTGGAATTGATGTGATTTATTCCAATTCTGGCTCTGATGTTATTGACGGTGGTGCAGATACTGATCGATGTTATCCTGATTCTCAAAGTGATCTGTTGTTAAATTGCGAGGAGTAGATAATTTCTATATAGTACAATAGACTTTATGTTCAAACATTTTAATTCTAAATTTACATTTGAATATTTATGGGTATGTGGTTATCATGGATTAAATCCAATGAGAAAGAACTCTTAACAATTCTTGATAATTTAGCAAAAAAAGCAGTTGAAACATCTGAAGCTGTAGTTGTTTTATTTTCAGATCTAGGCAATTCTGAACACACAGCAAAAATCCATAAACTTGAAACTGAGGCAGATGTCCTAACACATGATATTTTTACAGAACTAAACAAGACATTCATCACTCCTTTAGATCGTGAGGACATGCAAAGAATTGCATCAAAAATTGACGATGTGATTGATTTCATGGATGGTATTGCTGCAAGGGTATATAGCTATAAGATCACTACTCCTCCTCCATACTGTGAAGAAATGGCTAAGGAACTAGTCAAAGCTACAATTGAAGTAGAGTATATGATTTCAAAACTAAAGCACATCAAAAATCCTAAAGATATGATTGAACATTGTAGAAATACTGGTAAGATTGAACATGTAGTTGATGATCTGTATAGAGAAGCAATCAAAGAACTATTTGAGGGCGATGATGCAATCAAAATCATTAAACTAAAAGATATCTATGAAACTATGGAGACTGCATCAGACAGGTGTGTGGATGTTGCAGATGTCATTGAAGATATCGTTTTAAAATATACTTAGGATAGTTCTATGATTGAAATAGCAATAGTTGCAATAATTATTGCATTAATCTTTGATTTTGTAAATGGATTCAATGATTCAGCTAATTCTATTGCTACAGTTATTGGAACCCGTGTTTTAAAACCAATTCATGCAGTAGCTTTATCTGCATCGATGAATTTTATTGGCCCTTTTATTTTTGGTGTTGCAGTTGCTACAACTATCGCAAAAGGAATTGTAAATCCAGATGAGATAACTGTTTACATGATAATTGGTGGTTTGGCTGGTGCAATCAGTTGGAGTACATTATGTACATATTTTGGATTACCAATTTCTAATAGCCATTCTTTAATTGGTGGGATAATGGGGGCAGGTATTGCAGGAATAGGTTTTGAAACATTAGTTTTTGGCGGTCTCTCTAAAATTTTTGCAGGAATAGTCATTGCTCCCGTAGGCGGACTGATTTTTGGTTTATTGCTTACTGGATTAATAATTACAATATTTGCTAATCGTAGACCTGCAGTTGTAAACAAAACTTTTGGTAGATTACAAATAATTTCTTCAGCTTGGTTTGCTTTAACTCATGGAGCAAATGATGGACAAAAAACTATGGGAATTATCGTTCTAATTTTATTTTCAGCTGGAATGATCCCTGAACTTGATATGCCACTATGGGTAATCTTTGCAGCCGCAACCGCAATGGGATTGGGTACCTTCTTTGGTGGATATAAAGTCATCAAAACACTTGGTGTAAAAATTGTCAAACTCAAACCATATCAAGGATTTGCAGCAGAAACAGCTGGTGGGGTAATGTTAGCAATTTTTGCCACACTTGGTATTCCTGCAAGTACAACTCATGCTATTACTGGTACTATTATGGGCGCTGGCTCTGCTCGAAGAAAACGTGCTGTACGTTGGAATGTAGGTAGACAAATTGTTTTTGCGTGGATTATCACTATCCCTGGTAGTGCTGTACTGGGAATTGTATTTACCTATGTGATTAATCTATTTGTTTAATTTATTGTAATACCTTGGTTTTTATTTCAGCAAAAATTTTTTGAAATATTCAAATGGAAATTTTGCAATTAATACAATCTAATCTTCTTACTCCAATAATTCTTTTCTTTTTGTTTGGAATTATTGCTGCTAGAATAAAATCTGATTTAAAAATCCCTGAAGCAATTTCTGAATTTTTACCAATCTATCTTCTTGCAGCAATTGGGCTTCATGGCGGAATAGAGATGAGAAACACTGGATTTGAGAATATGTTAATCCCTATGGTTGTCGCAATTGCTATTTCACTTTTATTCACATTGAATCATTACCAAATTTTGAGAAGATTAGGAAAATTCAATCTATTTGATTCGTATGCGTTAGCATCAACTTATGGTGCAGTGGGTGCAGTAACATTCTCTGTTGGTTTGTCGTTTCTCAAGAATCAAGGTGTAACATCGGAGGGATATCTTGCAGCTATTTTGGCAGTATTGGAACCTGTTTCATTTATTATGGCAATATTTTTGACAAACATGGCAGTTGCAAAACAAATTCGTGTAAAAAAACAGTCATTCACAAATGATGATGTATCTGATATTGAGATGGGAATACAAACAACCAAGAGAAAACTTTCTCAGGTATTACATGAATCAATTACCGGTAAGGCAATAGTTATCCTGCTTGGATGCATTGTAATAGGTTACATTATTGGTGAAGATGGTTTTAGTTCAATTAAAATCGTATTTGATGATATGTTTACAGGAGCCATTGTTATTTTTATGATTGAGATGGGAATTATTGCTGGTCAAAGACTAGATGATCTCAAAAAAGTTGGTGTTTTTCTTATTGCCTTTGCCATAATTATGCCTACATTTAATGGAATTATCGGTGTTTTAGTTGCAACTGTAATGGGATTAAGTATGGGTGGTGCAGTACTATTTGGATTACTTTTGGCTAGTGCGTCATTTATTGCAGCACCTGCAGTTTTACGTCATGCAATTCCACAGGCAAAACCTAGTCTTTACATTACATCTGCATTAGGAATTACATTTCCTTTCAACATTATCGTTTTGCTACCTATCATGTTCACCTTTTCATCTATTTTACATGATGTATGAGGATCGATAGATTTATTCCATTATATAGCACAGGGTTGTATATGAAACTCTATAACGTAAAATTGCTCACAGTTACTTGCGAAATTCTTGCACAAAAAAATATTATTGAAATTTTAAAAAAACATGAAATTACAGGATACACAACTTATGAAGTAGAAGGGAATGGGGCACGTGGTTTACGTGGTCAAGGTTTTAAAAACGAAAAAAATGTCAAAGTTGAAGTAATTATGAGGGAAGATAAGTTATCTGATGTTGTAGAGGAAATATCAAGAACAATGTTTGCCAATTTTGCTTTAGTACTTTATGTTAGTGATGTTAGCGTTGTTAGAACTGAAAAATTTTAACAGCAAGCATCATCAGAGCATAGAACTGGAATTTTTTTACTCGTCTTTGTGACATTTGATATCAGTTCTGATAATTGATTGTTTGAAATTGTATATATTGCCTTTTTTCCTTCATCCCTTGATTTAACAATACCACATTTTTTCAATGTCTTTAGATGGTGCGATACTAAGGGTTGGTCTTTTTTTAATTTCTTTACAAAATCATTTACACAGAGTTCCTTGTTTTTCTGTAGTAATTCTAAAATCTCAAATCTTGTTTCATCACAAATACATTTTAAAAGACTAATTCCATTCATATCAATCTAAATTTATATAAACTAATATTTATATTATTATGGTGTCAGATATTCCAAATATTCTATTTGTGTGCGTAGAAAATGCTGGACGAAGCCAAATTGCGGAGGCATTTTTTAAAAAATATACCCAAAAGAAATTCAATGTATTTAGTGCTGGAACAAATCCTTCATCTCAAGTAAATCCATTGGTTGTTAAAGTGATGAAAGAGATTGGACTTGATCTTGATGATCAACAACCAAAATTATTATCAAACAACCTAGTTGAAAATTCTTTTAAAACTATCAACATGGGATGTATGGATAAAGAATCATGTCCGTCATTATTTGTAAAAGATGTACTTGCTTGGAACATTTCTGATCCAAAAGATAAATCAATAGATGATGTACGAAAAATCTGTGATACAATTGAAACTGAAGTAATTAATTTGATTGATTCACTTGAGGCATAACTAATGACCTATTCTAATTTACAAATTTTTATTGTAGAGTTAGTTGGAACTTTTCTTCTTGTAGTTTTTGCCACTGGTTCAATTGTTTATGATGTAAAAGTATTTGATGGTAATCTGGGAATTCCATTTATAGCTATTGCACCATTTATTGCATTGCTTATTGGCGTGTATGCTTTTGGTAAAATATCTCTAGCACACTTTAATCCTGCAGTAACTATTGGTTATTACATTACAGGACACATTACAAAAATTCAAGTACTGTATTATTTTATAGCAGAAATAATTGGCGCACTGTTAGGTTCCTTATTTGTTCAAAGTTTTGTTGGATACAATGCAGATCTTGGTGTAAATATTCCAAACTATGATTTTTCAATATTTTTAATATTTTCAGTTGAAGTATTAGCTTCTGTGATGCTTATGGGTGTAATCTTTTATGTTGTATATACCAAAGGTCTCAGAGGATTTAGTGGTATTGCAATTGGTGGAATAGTTGGGTTGGATATTTTATTTCTAGCATTTATCTCTGGTGCATCAATGAATCCTGCTCGTGCACTTGCACCAGCATTGTTATCTGGAACACTAGATAGTTTATGGATATATTTGACTGCGCCATTTGTTGGAACAATTATTGCAGCATTTCTATTTCGTGGAAAATTCCAAGCCCAAAGAGCCTCAAATTACGAATAATAATGACTACAAATACAGCAGAATATTGTCAAAATCTGAGAAATTATTCAATAATGCCAAAAAAGTGATTCCTTCAGGTGTTAATAGCCCTGTAAGATATTTTGAACCATATCCATTCTTTACAAAAAAATCTAATGGTGCATACATTTGGGATGAAGACAATAACCGTTACATTGATTTTTGCAATGGCTATGGAGCATTACTTTTAGGACATAGAAGAAAAGAGATCATACAAGCAGTATCAAAACAACTTACAAAAGGTACTCTTTACTGTACTCCCACAGAAGCTGAAATAGAATTATCAAAACTAATTATTGGAAATTTTCCATCAATTGACAAAGTACGATTAGTAAATACTGGAGGTGAAGCTACAATGACTGCAATAAGACTAGCTCGTGGATTTACAAAAAAGAAAAAAATAATAAAATTTGAGGGATGTTATCATGGTGCACATGACTCTGTTTTAGTAAAAGCAGGTTCTGGTTCTGCACATAATGGAATTTCAGTTTCTGATGGTGTGATTGATGATGTTTCAAAAAATACTCTAGTTGTTCAATACAACAACATTGAAGATTTACAAAAAACAATCAGACAAAACAAAGACATTGCAGGAGTTATTGTTGAACCAATCTTGGCTAACATGGGTTTAATCTTACCTGAAAAGAATTTTCTTTATGATTTGAGAAAAATTACCAAAGAAAATAATATTCCATTAATTTTTGATGAAGTAGTTACTGGATTTAGAGTAGCTCCTGGTGGTGCACAAGAACATTTTAGAATCAAGCCTGACATTACTACACTAGCCAAAGCGTTAAGCAACGGATTTACAATATCTGCAGTTGGTGGAAGAAAAGAGATTATGGATTTGTTATCTCCTGGAGGTAAAGTCTATCAAGCAAGTACTTTTGCTGGGAATCCTGTTTCTGTTAGTGCTGCAATTAGTTCAATTAAGACAATTAACAAAATCAAAAAAAGACTTTATCCCAAACTTGAACTATACAATCTGTTATTTACTACAGCCCTTGATGACATGGCTACAGACATGGGAATTCCTCACCAAATCAATTTTATATCATCAATGTTTCAGATTTTCTTTACAAACAAGCCTGTAGTTGATTACAAGACATCAAAAAATGCTAATGCCAAGAAATTCCAAAAAATGTTCAAAACATTACTGAAAAAAGGAATATTCATTGCCCCTTCTCAATTTGAAGTTGTTTTCCTATCTGATGCTCACACAGAAAGCGATCTAAACAAAACACTTGACGCATATCATGCAGCACTAAAATCGGTGAAAAATTGAAGTACATAGTTGGTGCACGAGGAAGTCAATTATCAGTCGCCC
>JADFJY010000123.1 GCA_022565935.1 Nitrososphaerota archaeon | reverse complement strand
GAGTAGAACCTTTTGCAGTAGTCCATGCATCTTTAAGACCAGCTAATTCCAATAATCGTTTAATTTTACCACCAGCAACTAGACCTAATCCACGAGGTGCTGGAATAATTTCAATTGTGACACTTCCACCCTTTCCTCTAACCTTGAATGGAATTGAATGTTTTTGATCACATCTACATTCCCAACTACCACATCCTAATTTGACGGGACTGACATTCAGAAAAGCTTGACTTGTCGCTTTCTCAATAGCAATTCTCATCTGTTTTGATTTTCCTCTGCCAATTCCCAAGTAGCCATTTTCGTTTCCAGCTGCAACAATTGCTTTGAATCTTGTAGATTGACCATTGGAAGTCATTTTTTGAATAATTCCTACATCTACAACTTCACTTTTCAAATCTGGAAGTAGTTTTTTAATAATTCCTGCTTCTTGAATTCTTAATCCTGATTCTAAAATTTCTTCAATAGATGTAATTTCTCCTGATGCAACTTTTTTCCCCAAATTAGTTTTTGGAGCCCAAACTTCTTCTACTGGTTCTCTTCGTGGTCTTCGAGGTTTATCATTAGCTCCACCTGGTGGACCTCGTCCATAAACTACTGGGCGTTTTCCTCTTGGACCACCACTTGATTGCCCTTGTGTACCTTTAGATTGTGTTGCTTGACTCATTTCTATTTGACCTCACTATCAATAGTTGATTTCATTTTTGAAATATCATTTTTAACAGTAAGATGTTCTCCGTTGATTCTATCATCAGATGGAAATGTTTCTTTGTCAGCTGGGACTTTAACACCAGCATCAATTACTCCTTTTAGAGCTGCTGCCATTCTTTGCGTATATCTTTTAGTTCCAGTATAAAGAATAGCATCATTTGCACCTTTACCAAGTGCTTTCTTGCCTGCTAAATATCCTGTAAGATATGCTGCCGGGACACTCTTTCTGGAACCTTTCCATCCTTTTTGAAGTAAATATCTAGAATGTGCAGATGCAACAACCGTATCACCAGTCATGCCAGGCGTGAGAATTTGGACTAGGGTATTTTCATTAGTAATATTTACAGTAATAAAATCACGTTTACCCATCAACATAGTTCCTCGTTTTTTATAATTGGTCTTTTCTTCTCTAAGTCTTCTCAATATTTTTGAATAGGCCATCTATAGAAACCGAGTTTGAATCTTCTCTTATATACGTTAAGCGCGAATAAGAGAAGCAAGTAATGCCTTCTGAGAATGAAGACGATTTTCTACTTCATCCCAAATAACTGATTGAGAACCATCAATTACTGACGATGTTACTTCTAGTCCTCTCTTAGCTGGAAGACAATGCATAAAGATTGCATTTTTCTTTGCAGATTTCATTAACTTGGAATTAACTTGATACTTTGGAAGAAATTTTTTAATTCTTTTTGTATTACTATTATGGATAGATGAAAAAGTATCAGTAACAACTACATCAGCATTTTTTGTTGCAACAAATGGATCTGTAGTTAATTCAATGTTAGTAGATTTCTTTGATTCTTTAACAACAGTTTTGTCAGGTTCGAATCCTTTGGGTGTTGCAATCGACATGTCAATTCCAGATAATGCAGCACCATAAATCATAGAGTTACAAACATTATTTCCATCACCTATCCAAGCAATCTTTAATCCTTTGAATTTCTTCTTCTCTTTAATTGTCATAAAATCTGCCAAAGTTTGACAAGGATGAAAAGAATTAGATAATCCATTTATCACAGGTACATTTGCATATTCAGATAGTTTATCTAATAATTCATGTTCGTAAACACGAGCCATTATACAATCAGTATATCGTGAGAGAGTTTTTGCCGTATCTTCAATAGATTCACCACGTGATAATTGCATATCATTTGATGATAAATTTATTGCATAACCACCTAACTGATACATTCCAATTTCAAAACTCACACGTGTCCTAGTAGATGGTTTTTGAAAGATCATCGTTAATGTTTTATTTTTCAAAATAGGTTTGTTTCCACCTTTTTTGAGTTCTTTTTTTAGTTTGATTGAATAATCTATTAATTCAACAAATTCCTTTGGTGTTAATTCCGCTAAAGTGAGTAAATCTTTTGTTTTGAGTTTCATTTCCCAAAACCAAACATACGTTGTTTCTTTTTAGGTTTTTCTTCTTTGTCTTTTCATTCATTGGATTCAGGTTTACCATGTTTAATCCACTCACGAATCTTATTTGCTAGTTTGTAAGCTTCGTCATCATTTTCAGGTGAAGGAACATCAAATAGATCTGAAAAAGTTGCAATGTCATCATCACTAATTCCTTCAAACGGATCAGTAGACGAAGGTGTTGGTTCTGGTGTTGGTTCTGGTGTTGGTTCTGGTGTTGGTTCTGGTGT
>JADFJY010000122.1 GCA_022565935.1 Nitrososphaerota archaeon | reverse complement strand
ATTAAAATTTAACTTTATTTCAAAGTGGTGTTAGTGCTATATCTTTTGTCACTGATGAAAATGGGCATTTTATGTTGACCATGAAAATTTCTGAAAATCAAAAGTCTGACCAGATAAATTTTATCCTAAGAGATAAACAAGAAAATGAAAAAACAATTAGTCTTTATGTAACTGAGATAGAACAAGAAATTTCTTACACTATTGATTTTACAGTTTCTGAGATTCAAAATGAATATTATAGATCTGAAAGTGTTAAATTTTCAGGAACTACAAATCCTGATTCCATTGTTCTCATAACAATTAAAAATTCACAAGACAAACTTTTTTCAACTAAAATCATAAATGCAGATTCCAAAGGAGATTGGTCTTCTTTAATCTATGTTTCACCTATTACTCCACTAGGTACATACACTGCTAAGATCACTGATGGAAAAAATACTATAATAAAATCCTGGGATGTTGTCTTGTCAAAAAAATTACATATTCTCCCAACCAAATTGATATTCAAATCTAATGAATTTATAACATTTAATGGAACTGCTACTCCAAATGAACGAATTAATATTAAATTAGTCAATCCTCAAGGAAATGAAGTTTTATCCAAGAATTTTGTTGTTAATTCTTCTGGTTTTTTTGAAATAGAATATCCTACTTTACCTTCAAGTTCAAAAGGAACCTATGTATTGTACGCATTTCAGAAGAATGAAACTCAAATTGTTTTTGTAGGTTTGGATACGTTCCCAAAAAAAATTCTTTCTACACAATTGAATGGTGTTAATTATCGTAATAATGATATTGCAATAATTGGAATAACTGGTGAAGATTCACTAGATCTTACACTTTTAATTTTGGATGATAATGACCATGAAAAATTTAATGACAAAATAGAGCTTGGTCCTGATGGAAAAAGAATTTACCCCTTAAATTTAACAACATTTCCAACTGGAGTTTACACTGTGGTAGTTTCTATGGCTAGTTTTCAAGCATCTGATGTATTTACTGTAGATTTACAATCAAGTCATTTTCCTATTTATTTTGATATGATCAAAAATACCTTCCATCCTGGAGAATCAATATTTGTAACAGGAAAATCCCAACCTGACACTAGAGTTAATTTGTTCTTAATTGATCCTCATGGAATTACAATTAATAAGCAAGAAACATTTGTAGATGAAACTGGTAGTTTGTTTGCAACTACTTTTTTAATTCCATATACTGAATCATTTGGTACATGGATTATTAGAGCTGAAAGTGGTCTAAATTCTGAGAATTTTAAATTTAAAGTCATCTCGTTAGGAAATGAAGGATTATTTGTTAGTGTGAGTGATATTATTTCCTTATCTATTGGTAATTTTGTTACAATTGAAGGATTTGTAACTGAAGAACAAATAGTACGCATTACTATTAATGATCCTAATGGAAATACTATTTTTCAAACAAATATTGAAACCACAGACAATGGAGAGTTTGATTTGTTGTGGAATACACCACCAGAATTTGTTTCTGGTACTTACTCTGTGATAGTTACAGACATTTTTGAAAAAACAACTAGCACCACTTTTGATTTATAATTTTTTTTAAATCAACGTCTCAAATTTCAACAAAAATATCTTCACTTTATGTAAATTGTTGATGAATCCAAAATAGTTTGATCTATAGTTCACATATACTAAACCTGCAATTTATATCAAATTTAATAATCTTCATTTCATTGTCAAGACAAGTCAGGATGACTAAAAATGGAATCCTGTGCATGGTTAATGAAAAACGTGTTTTTTTGGATCCAAAAAAGACAGATACTACAGGAACTAACTTTGTATCTCATGCACACTCTGATCATCTCCCATCAAAAAATGGCGGGACAATTTTATCATCACTTGAGACAAACAAAATAGCTAATCTTCGTGGATTTAAGATGGAGAATCATGTTGATTCACTTGAGGATTTCTCTTTAATTGACAGTGGCCATATACTTGGTTCAAAAGGATTACTCTTTGATGATATCTTTTACACTGGAGATATCTGTACTAGGAAACGTGGGTTTCTTCAATGTGCAAAAATTCCAAAATGTAAAACCTTGATAACTGAATGCACATTTGGCTTACCAGAATTTGTTTTTCCCAAAACTGATGAAATTCAAAAACAGGTAAATGAATTAATTTCTGAACTTTATGGAAAGGGCATTCCTGTAATTTTAATGGGATATCAATTAGGTAAAGCACAAACCATTACTCGACTATTTGGTCATTGGGAACCACTTTACTTTCATGATTCTGTAAAAGAGATGAATTTACTTCATCAAAAATTAGGAATTTCACTCAAAGATGGAATTGGTCATTCTGAGGCTGAAAAAAATGGTCTATTAG
>JADFJY010000121.1 GCA_022565935.1 Nitrososphaerota archaeon | reverse complement strand
ATTCAACAAAAAACCCACTTTTAGTTTCAGTTCGCTCTGGTGCAGCTATCTCAATGCCTGGAATGATGGATACAATATTGAATTTAGGATTAAATGAAAAAACAGTAGAAGGATTTGCTGAACAAATAAAAAATCCACGATTCTCATGGGATTCGTATAGGAGATTTATTCAGTTATTTGGAAAAGTTGTATTTGGAGTAAATGATGAAAAATTTGATCATGTCTTAGACTCTGCAAAAACCAAACAGGGAGTAACAAATGACAGTAAACTAGACGTGGAATCATTAAAAAAAATTGTATCAGAATATAAAAAAATCTGTGAAACGCACACAAAGAAAAAATTTCCAGACGCTCCTAACGAACAATTAAGATTAGCAATAGAGGCTGTTTTCAAAAGCTGGATGGGAGAAAGAGCAATAGTTTATCGTGAAAAAAATAACATAACAAAAGACATTGCTAATGGAACTGCAGTGAATGTTGTCACAATGGTATTTGGAAATATGGGAGATGATAGTGCAACAGGAGTTGTATTTACAAGAAATGGTCAGAATGGCAAAAAAGAGATGGAGGGAGAATATCTAATTAATGCTCAAGGAGAAGATGTAGTTGCAGGAGTTAGAACAGGAAAGAATATTGATTTATTAAAAAAAGAGATGCCAAAATCTTATAAAGAATTAAGTGATGCATGTACAAAATTAGAGAAACATTTCAGAGAACCACAAGACATTGAGTTTACTATTGAACAAGGTAAATTCTATCTATTACAAACAAGAACTGCAAAGATGAGTGCAGTTGCACTTGTAAAAACATCAGTTGATATGGTAAAAGAAAAATTAATTGATAAAAATAAAGCGCTTACAAGAATTCCTGCACAACAATTAGAAGCATTACTTCATAGAACAATGGATGAATCAAAGATTAAAAATTATAAACAATTTGCAAAAGGAATTGCAGCATCTCCAGGAGCTGCAAGTGGAATTGTAGTATTTGATGTAAAAAAAGCAATAGAATTAGGGGAAGCAGGAAAGAAAGTTATCCTAATAAGAAGAGAAACAAAACCAGAAGATGTTCCCGCATTCTTCTCAGCAGAAGGAATTTTGACTAGTTTAGGAGGAAAATCATCTCATGCAGCAATTGTCTCAAGAGGAATGGGAAAGCCATGCATAGTAGGATGTGCAGAATTAAAAATTAATTATGATGATAACACGTGCACTGCAAATGGGATAACCATTAAAGAAGGAGAAACAGTTTCGATTGATGGAACTGCAGGTACAGTCTTTATTGGAGAGATTCCAACTGTAGAGCCAAAAGTTACAAAAGACTTTGAACAAATTTTGGAGTGGGCTCAAAAAGCAAAAAAGATGGGAGTTCGAGCAAATGCAGACACGCCAGAAGGTGCTAAACTTGCAAGAAAGTTTGGAGGTCAAGGAATTGGTTTGTGTAGAACAGAGAGAATGTTCAATGCAAGTGATAGAATCAGTTTATTTGTAGATATGATAATGGCTGAAAACATTGAAGAGCGAACTGTAGTTCTAAAAAAGTTAGGTCATTTACAAAAGAGTGACTTTATTGAAATTCTAAAGGCAATGGAAGGATACGAAGTCACAATAAGACTATTAGATCCACCATTACATGAATTCTTACCAAATCCTGAAGAACTTGTAGAAAAGATTCACAAATTAGAATTAAAGAATGCAACAAGTGAAATTAAGGAAGTAAAAATTATCCTAAAAAGAGCACGTGAGCTTGCAGAAATTAATCCAATGATGGGTCATAGAGGAGTAAGAGTTGGAATTACATATCCAGAAATTTATGAAATGCAGATTCGGGCAGTTTTTGAGGCACTAGTAGAATTAACTAAAAAGAAAGTTGATGCACGTCCACAAATCATGATTCCACAGATTAGTAGTATTGCAGAATTAAATCATATAAAGAAAATTTATGATTCCATCAAAAAAGAGATGGAAACAAAACATAAAATGAAACTAAAAATTAGCTTTGGAACTATGATTGAAGTAGTAAGAGCAGCATTAACTGCAAATGAACTTGTTAGCACAGCTGAATTCTTTAGTTTTGGTACAAATGACTTAACACAAGGAACATTTAGTTTCAGTAGGGAAGATGTAGAAGGAAAATTCCTTCCAGAATATATGGAAAAAGAATTGCTTGAAAGAAATCCATTTCAGTCAATTGATGAAAAAGGTGTTGGTAGTTTAATGAAAATTGGTATTGCACATGGACGAAAAGTTAGACCTAACATGGAAATTGGAATATGTGGAGAACATGGAGGAGATCCAAGCTCTATCAGGTTCTGCCATAATGAAGGCCTTACTTATGTAAGTGCATCACCTCATAGAATTCCAATTGCAATTGTTGCTGCAGCACAAGCAGCAATTGAGCAACC
>JADFJY010000120.1 GCA_022565935.1 Nitrososphaerota archaeon | reverse complement strand
TTACAACTAGTAAAATTCAAGTATTAAATATCTACTAATCAGAAAACAGAATATGACAGGTATCAAGATAGATGGAATAGTAATTGCTCAATCAGTAAAGGATAGAGTAAAAAAAGCAGTGGATGAGCTAAAAACTCAAGGCATCAACCCTTGTTTGGCTACAATTCTAATTGGAGATAATTCAGCATCTACAACTTATGTTAAAAACAAGCACAAGGCATGTGAAGAAGTAGGAATTATAACTAAAGATCACAAACTTGAAGAAAATATCACTCAACTAGAACTAAACAAAATTATTGATAGCCTAAATTCAGATAGTTTGGTTCATGGAATTCTAGTCCAGCTTCCATTACCTAAACAACTAGATGAATTTACCACCACATCAAGAATCTCACCACTAAAAGATGTTGATGGTTTAACTCCACATAATGCAGGATTGCTTGCAATGAAAAAAGCAGCACTAGTTGCATGTACCCCATCAGGGATAATGGAGATGTTTGATTATCATGAAATTGATTTGAATGGAAAAAATGTTGTATTAATTAATCGTAGTAATCTTGTTGGAAAACCACTTTATCATTTATTATTAGAAAAAAATGCTACAGTAGTGACATGTCATTCTAAAACTAAAAATCTTACAGATCTTTGCCAAGCTGCAGATATTATAATTACTGCAGTAGGGGATAGAACAAAGTTCACCCTAACACCTGATATGATTAAAGAGGGCGCAGTCGTAATTGATGTTGCAATTTCAAGATTCCAAGAAAAACTAGTCGGAGATTCAGACTTTGAGCAGATAATCCAAAAAGCATCTTTTGCAACACCAGTTCCAGGAGGCGTAGGTCCCATGACTGTTGCCATGCTATTAAAAAATACAATTACTGCAGCATCATTGAGTACTCAAATTGGAAGATAGTCCTGAAAGAAAATCACTTCGAAGTTTTCTTTTAAAAAAAAGAGACAACACATCTTTTGATTTTATGAAGATTGCAAGTAAGAAGATACAAAATAGATTAAAAAAAATTAATGTGTTCAGGGATGCTCAAAAGATTGGAGTATACTATCCAATTGGAAGTGAAATTTTAACACAAGACATTATTCAAGAGTTGCTCAGTAATGGAAAAGATGTGTTTTTGCCAAAAGTTATGGAAAAGAATATAGAATTTAGAAAGATTGTTGATTTTTCAAGCCTGGAAAAAGGCAGTTTTGATATCATGGAGCCCAAAGATGACTGTCAGATAGACAATTCTCTTGATGTAGTTTTAGTTCCAACTGTTGGCATATCACCAATTGGAGTTAGATTAGGATACGGTCATGGGTTTTATGATAGATATCTTGCAGAACACAAGGTAATTACAATATCCTTAACTTTTGAAAAACAAATTATTAAAAATATTCCAAAATCAGAACATGATATTATAATTGATTGGATAGTAACTGAAGAGAGAATTTTAGATACTCAGAGATAAGTTAGTCCTTTTTTACCAATATCTTTTCTGTAATACTTGTGAGGCCAAGAAATTTTCTCAGCTGCAGCATATGCATTTGTAATTGCAGAATCCAAAGAGTCACCTAATGCTGTAACTCCTAAAACACGTCCACCATTTGAGAGAATTGCTCCATCTACTTTTTTTGTTCCAGCATGAAAAACATATACTTCATTTGGAATTAAATCCAAACCTGAGATTTCTTCATTTTTAGAATACGATTCTGGATATCCTTCTGATGCTAATACAACACATACTGCAGATTGATTTTTCCAAGAGGTTAAAGGCATTGATGATAATTTTCCATCAACACATGCAACAAAATAATCATACAAATCAAAATCCATCCTCATTGTAATTGGCTGACATTCAGGATCACCCATTCGTACATTGTATTCTAAAACATAGGGTTCATTATTTTTAATCATTATTCCAGCATACAAAAATCCCTTAAAAGAAATGCCTTCATTTTTCATAGCGTGAATTGTTTTATCAATAATTTTTTCTTGGATTTTTTTCGCTAGCTCATCATCAATAATGGATGTTGGAGAATATGCACCCATACCACCAGTGTTAGGACCTTTGTCATTATCAAAAATTCTCTTATGATCTTGGCTTGTTGCCATAGGAATAGCAATCTCACCATCAGATAATGCAATGTATGAGGCTTCAATTCCATCTATTCTCTCTTCAATGATGATACGATTTCCAGCATCACCAAATGTCTTTTTGACTAGAATTATTTGGATTGCAGAAAATGCCTCCTCATTACTATTACAAACAATAACTCCCTTTCCTGCAGCAAGACCATCAGCCTTTACTACAACATTGTAATCAAGGGATTCAACATAGTCTTGAGCTTTTTGAGCATCATCAAATATTTCAAATTGAGTTGAAGGAATATCATTTCGTTTCATAAAGTTCTT
>JADFJY010000040.1 GCA_022565935.1 Nitrososphaerota archaeon | reverse complement strand
TTTTTTCCATGTCTAAGACTTCTGTAGTGCTGGCTTCGTCTTGTAAATAACTATCCAAATGTTCAACACTAAATAAAGTTTCTGGTCTTAGCCATTTTGCATATTTTGTATTTAACCATTCCTTGCATTTGTTATCAATAACTTTTATAAAGTCCTTAAGTGTGTGTTTCTCTTCTAATCTTTCCATAATTAATTGTTGGGTGTTTCTTGAATGATATGAAAAATTGTTTTTTGTGGAAATCTTACTATGATTATCTAGTGTTTTCTTACTATGGATTATGAAAAATCATCATTAAATACACATTTATGAAAAAGAGAAATTGTAATAATTCATTGCATGATTCACTAATTCAATCCATTCAGACTTTACAAAAAAGTAAATATGGTAAAGGTAACAAAAACAAATTGACATCAATTCAAAGTGCATTAAAGCTAGCAAATCCATTATTTACATCAACAACTAATTCAGACAATACAAAACACAAAGTAATTAATTTCAGAAACATAGAACAGGCAGAACAAATCCCCCTGATTTTAGATGAATTTGCAAATAATTTTGAAAATCAATGTCTTGAGAAAAATGGAGCGTCCGCAAAAAATTATTCATTGTTTTCTGTTACTCTTCTTAAAATTATTAAAACTCTAAATGCAGATAAAAAACGTGGTCTGTTATCAGCACATGGCATCAACATACTAAACAATATGTTTGTGAAACATCCTGTAGAATACAAAAAAATAGAAATCAGAGATCCGTTAAGATTTGTATTTGTAATAATAGAACTTGCAATAGATGCAGAACAAAATCTTTCAAAAAATTATGAATTTGACATAATATTATTGCGTCAGATCGTACCATTAATGCAAAGATATCATATGAAATATGATAATGCACTTTTACAGATAAATGACGAATTTAAAAAAATGTCAAAGTTCAGACTAACTGTATCTATTGGGGAAAGACACAAAGAGATAGTAAAGATTTTTTTACAATATGCGATGACTCAACTCCCACTTGAAGACAAGATATCACGAGCAAAAAATATCATAGAGAAAATAATTTTTGAAGATAGTGATTCTGTTGTATTAGAATACTATGGTCTGTTGAAACTTTGCTTTAATGATAAGGAAATATGTCCACATTTGGTAAAAATTGTAAAAACAAAGAACCGTACAGGAAGAAGATTTGCAAATACCATATTAGATGAAATCTCAAAACTATAATTTTTCATAATCCTATACAAGATTATCCAAAATTAACAAAAAAACTCACTCCACCGTATAGTCAGTAATGGTATGATTGTTTTTTTTTAAATAGAATCACATCTATTCCATTCTTTTTGCATTTTAATTGGTACATGAAGTAGTTATTGAAGAATCCTTATTGATCTTCCAGGTTATTGTGTAATAGAATGAGGAATATGGTGAAGATTTTATTATTGCCTCACCGGATTTTGTGACTAATAGTGAATCAGTGAAGAGAGTGAACCTATTTTCTCTTTTCTAAAAGAGAGTCGATTTTAATTAATCAGGTTTGGTCAACATTAATCGGTTAATTATTAAGATCTGTAATCTTACAAAATCAGTTGAAAAGTTCTGTTTGGCACCCAAACACTCAGATGAAAGAATGGGATTCTTTTGATACAATCACCAAAGGTAAAGGAATGTGGTTAATTGACTCTAAAGGCAACAAAATGCTTGATGGAGTAGCATCAATGTGGTGCAATGTGTGGGGACATTCTAATCCACAATTAGTAAAAGCCATTACAAATCAAAGCAAAAAACTGCAGCATTCATCCATGTTTAATCTCACAAATGAGCCTGCGGAAAAGCTTGCAGAAAGGCTTGTAAAGATATCACAAGGAATGTACAAAGTATTTTATTCTGATAATGGTTCTACCGCAATGGAGATTGCTATCAAACTAGCATTACAATATTGGAAAAACATCGGAGACAAAAAGAAGACAGAAATTGCTACACTAAAAAATGGATATCACGGAGATACATTTGGAGCAATGTCAGTAGGATTTGTGCCAGAATTTTTTGGTAAATTCAAAAAACAATTATTTTCAACAATACAATTTTCAGTTCCTAACAAATACAGAATACCTAAAGGATTTACTTTTTTAGATTATCAAAACTATTGTTTAGAAAACATTGAAAATAAATTCTCTAAAAACAATAACATTGCAGCTTTTGTAATGGAAAGTGGTGCACAAGTAGCAGGAGGCGTTATGATTTATCCAAAAGGATTTCAGAAAAAGATTAGTCAACTATGTAAAAAATATGATGTGTTATTTGTTTTAGATGAAATTGCAACAGGTTTTGGAAGATTAGGATCCATGATACAATATGAAGAACAAAAAAGCATTCCAGATATTGTTGCATATGGAAAAATGTTAACTGGAGGATATCTAACAATGGCTGCAACCCTGACAAACAAGAAAATTTATGATTCGTATTTAGGAGAATTTAATGATTGGAAACATCTATTTCATGGTCACACTTACACAGGAAATCCCATTGCAGCAGCTGTTGCAAATGAAAATCTCAAAATGTATAAAAAAAACAATTTGATCAAAAAGATTCAAAAAACATCAAAAATCTTTGAAAAATTCTATCAAGAAATTTCAGAAATTGACATTGTAGGAGATATCAGACATAAAGGAATGTTGATGGGAATTGAATTAGTTACTAATAAAAAGAAAAAAACCCCAATTCATCCCAAAAAATCAATTAATAAGATACTTTTTGAGGAGGGTAAAAAAAATGGGATATATCTTAGAACTCTGGGAAACATAGTCATGCTTGTTCCACCACTGGCAATTTCAGAAAAAGATCTGGATTTGCTCATAAATAGGACAATAAAAACAATTCAGACTGCAAAATCAATGTTAGTTTAACTGTTAACCACTCTTACAATCAAGGTTAACCTTTCCACTAGTGTTATTAATGAAAAATGTTCAAAGTCCATATGAATACTCTAATGTTTATCAAAGAGTGTCAAGAAAAAGTATTTTCTGGAATTGGAATTTCTTCAAAAGACGCTGAAAAATTATTTAATATTCCAGATGAGAGTTTAAAAGATTTAGCAAGTTGTGCAAATGAGATTACTCTGGATTTTAATGGAAATAAAGTTGATATAGAACAATTAAACAATATCAAAAAAAATGCATGTAGTGAAGACTGTACTTTTTGTGGGCAATCTGCTTTTTTTGATACAGGAATTGAAACATACCAATTACCAACTCCAGAAGAAATAGTGATTAAAGCTCAAAAAGCTAAAGATGAAGGAGCAGAATCATATTGTCTTGTTGCAGCATGGAGAGAACCATCACCAAAAGATTTTGAAAAAGTATGTAAAATAATTATTGAAGTTAATGATAAAGTTGGAATAACTATAGAGTGTAGTTTAGGTTTTCTAACACAAGAACAAGCAAAAAAGCTAAAAGAACTCAAAGTAAAAAGATATAACCATAATTTAGAGACTGCAAAATCAAAGTTTTCTGAAATTTGTACAACTCATACATATGAAGATAGGTTAAAGACATTAGAAATTGCAAGGGATGCAGGATTAGAGTTATGCACAGGAGGCATTATTGGACTTGGTGAAACAAGAGAGCAAAGACTAGAATTAGCATTAGAATTATCTAGACTACATCCTGAAGAAGTAACAATCAATATGCTAGTTCCAATTCCAGGAACACCACTTGAATTACAAACAAACCTACCTAATTCAGAGATAATCAGAATGTTTTCTGTGATCAGATTTCTATTACCAGAATCTGTCATAAAAATTTCTGGTGGACGAGAAACAAATCTTGATGATTCTGGAGAAGAACTACTTCAAAGTGGTGCAAATGGAATAATCACTGCAGGATACTTGACGATGGATGGAAATGAGGCTAAAAAAGACCTCAAAATGATAGAAAAAATTGGTCTCAAGGCATAAACTAGACTTTATTGATTTAGAACTAGGTAAAATTAAGCAATACAACCTCTATAGAAAATTACGATATGGTAAAGTAGAAAATTCACATATAACAATTAATGGTAAAAAACTTCTCAACTTATGTTCAAATGACTATCTTGGAATTCCCACAACAAAGATAGAATTCAAACAACTTCAGTCGAGTTCCAGACTTATTTCTGGAAATGATGAATCATACAAAAAATTAGAAGATCTTTTAGCAAAACACAAATCAAAACAAAACAGTTTGATTTATCCTACAGGTTACATGGCAAATCTTGGAACAATTTCATCAATTGCAAAAAAAGGTGATTTAATTCTAAGTGATGAATTAAATCATGCAAGTATTATTGAATCATGTAAGTTATCAGATGCTAAAGTTTTGATTTATAGACATAATGATATGCAAGAGTTACAAAAAAAATTAAAACAAAAAGGAAAAAATAAAATTATAATTACAGAAGGAATATTTAGTATGGATGGAGATTTTTCATATCTAAAACAAATAACTGAAATCTCAGAGAAAGCAAATGCAATTACAATTGTTGATGATGCACATGGAGATTTTGTTGTTGGAAAAGATGGAAAAGGTACACCAAATTATTTTAATGTTGCAAAGAAAATTGATTTGTATATTAGTAGTCTAAGCAAAGGGTTAGGATCATTTGGAGGATATGTCGCATCACAGAATAATGTAATCAATTTATGTATCAATAAATCAAAATCATTTATTTACACATCTGCACTTCCATCATTTTTAATAGAATATTCTCTAAAAAGAATTGAATCAAACAGAGATAAACAAAAGAAAAAGCTAGAAAAAAATACAAAACAACTTTCACAAGGACTAAAACAAATTGGATATGAGATAAATTCTAAAACACATATAATTCCAATAATTATTGGAAGTGAAAAATCAGCAATGACTTTTGGTAAATTTTTATTCAATAATGGAGTGTTTGTACAACCAATTAGATTCCCTACTGTTCCAAAAAATCAAGCAAGATTGAGAATTTCAGTTACTGCCTGGCTCTCAAATGAAGATATTGAGAAAACACTTGAAATTTTTGAAAAAGCATATACGAAATTTGGGTAATTATCGTAAAGTATCAAATCCGCCTAATGCTGGGGAGCCAATAATTACTGCAAATGTTACTACGATTCCTAAAAGTACACCTACAATAATGAAACGCTTGTTCATACCAAAAATTCTATCCATCCCAGTTAAAAATGGATTGTATTGAGATTTGGAAAAGATATGGAATAATGCTTTAAAGGAAAAATTGTAATTTGAACACATGGCAGATCCTACAATATTTGTAGCAATACTTGCAGGTCTTGGTTCATTTGTCGCCCCATGCATTCTCCCAATAATTCCAGCTTTTCTTGCATACATATCTGGCACTACAGTAACAGAACTTAGTTCTAAAAGTGGATCTGTCCTTACTATTAATCGATTAAACATTGTACTAAATACTGTATTTTTTGTTTTGGGATTTGCAGTAGTATTTTCTATTTTGGGAGTTTTGATTAACAGTGTTTTTTCTAGTGCAATTGGTGAATTTACAGAGAGTCTCAATTTTATAGCTGGAATAATCATTGTATCCTTTGGAATCTTTATGTTGTTATCTACAAAAATTCGTTCACTAAATATAGAGAAAAAATTCTTTCCAAAAAGTTCAAAGTCAAGCTATCCAATGTCATTTGTATTTGGTTTGGCCTTTGCAGTAGGATGGACTCCATGTGTTGGTCCAATACTTGGAACAATACTTACTTTGGCAGCTACCACTCCATCAATTTCATTTAGCTTATTACTTGCATATTCATTAGGTTTAGGAATTCCATTCATCTTGATGGGTGTCTTTTTCTCAAGAGCCACAAGACTCATTCGTTCAATGTCTAAACATCTAAAATATTATAATGTGATCTTAGGCGGATTCATTATTCTTTTAGGAATTCTAGTATTTACAAATCAATTAGCATATATTGCAAATTTCCCACTTCTAAACGAACTAATATTCTTAGGATGATCAAATGAAATCAGAAATTAAAACAGCATTAATCTTAGGAATTGTGATTGCCACAGGGTTAGGAATAATGAGTATGATTTTTTCGTCATTTGATGAGGAATTTGAGTCAGCAAACATGACTTTGGAAGAAAATTCAATGACTAAAATTGATAAATCTGGATTTAAAAAAGCCCCAGATTTAGTTGGGATTGCATATTATCTTAATACCACACCTGAAAAATTAAGTGAAGAAATTAAGGATAAAGTGATACTATATGATATTTGGACATACAGTTGTATTAATTGTATCAGAACACTACCATACATCACAGCATGGAATGACAAATATGCAGATCAAGGATTATTAATCATTGGAATTCATTCACCAGAATTTGAATTTGAAAAAGATCCAGATAATGTTAAAATGGCAATAGAAAAATTTGGTATAAGCTATCCTGTTGTCTTAGATAACGATATGGAAACATGGAAAGCTTTCGATAACAGATACTGGCCAAGAAAATACATTGCAGACCATGAAGGATACATCAGATATGATCATATTGGAGAAGGCGGATATCAAGAAACTGAAAAAGTTATTCAAAAACTTTTAGATGAAAGAAGCACATCACTTGGAATTCAGATGGCATCAGCTGCATCACTTGTAGACATTGATGAATTTGAACATTCAATGTTTAAAAGTCCGGAATTATACTTTGGTTACAAGTTTGCACAAAATAGAAATCAACTTGGAAGTGAAGAGGGATTCAAACCAGAACAAACAGTCACATATTTAGAATCAGACAAAACAAACTTGCATAAATTCTATCTAACAGGAGATTGGGTTAATTATGAAGATAGCATGGAATTAGTTTCAGATACTGGAACCATAAAATTACGATACAATGCAAAACAAGTAAACATAGTAACTGACAATACTGCAGAATTAAAGATATTTCTTGATGGTAACCCAATTCTTGCAAAGTATTCAGGAACTGACATTACATTAGAAAATAGTCTCATAGTCTCAGAGGCGGGCCTATACAACATCATAAGCAGTGAAAATAGTGAATCTCACATATTAGAAATACAAATTGAAGGTAAAGGATTTCAAATATTCACATTTACCTTCGGATAGTGTAACCAACTACTGATGTCACTCCAGTGACACAAGGTATGGTGACAAATCTGTTTAAAACAAAAATTTAGAGAGAGACTAGGTAAATTAAGACATGTTAAGCAATTCTTGGAATAAAGAAGGAGGAGAAAGCTTATCTCAAAGAGTATTGAATAAGGTAAAGCCAGAAGAGCCAATTAAAAACAAAATTGATTTTGCACAAAAAAAATTACAATTTCAAATTACAAAATTAGAAGAAATTAATGAAAAATTACAGAAAAAACATGATATGATCTTTGAGAAGATTGTAAATGCCCAAAGAAATAACAAAACAGGTTATGCTCAAGTATATGCAGGAGAATTAACTCAAGTTAGAAAGATGAAGAACATGGTAAGTGGCGCAAAATTATCCATGGAGCAAATCAAACTTAGACTAGATACAGTATCAGAACTAGGAGATATAGTAGTGACACTCAGTCCATGTATGTCAATTATTAGAGGTCTTGCACCATCACTAAAAGGAATAATGCCTGAGGCTAGTGCTTCAATGCAAGATTTATCACAAATTCTTGGTGATGTTTTGTCAGGCTCATCAATATCGATGGGAGATAGTATGAGTATTGGTGCTGAAACAAATGCGGATACGTTAGCAATTCTTGAAGAGGCACACAGTGTAATTGCAGGTCAGACAAAATCAACAATTCCAGAAATTCCAGATAGTCTCAAACAACAAATAGTTGAAAAAAGATCAGACATCTTACTGTAAAATTTTAAAAGTAATTTAATTATTAGTTTACTTTGATTTCTTTTTACTTTTTTGAACAAGAATTTTCTTTATTCTAGAAATTGTAGGATAACTGTATCCACGTCGACGATAATTTGCTATCATCATTTTCCAATTCTTTAATCGCCATTGAGCTTGTTCAGTAGTAACAGAGTGAACCTCTTTTTGAATAATGCTTTTCCTTCCAACCTTTAGAGTTCCAGCATCTTTAGCAGCCCATCTATTCTTTGCAAATTTGAGTCCGGAAAGGATTTCTTCTACAGGCATTTCTTTGAAATATTCTTTGAGTTTTTTTAGATCTAGATCTGTAGGTTTTTTAGAAATTGGTAACTCTACAGTTGGTTTTATCATGAAAATTCTAATGCCTTATAGTTTAAGAGAATCTTGCTAAACTAGAATTAACTAAAACAGGAATAATTGGAAAAGATTTGAAACAAAGAGAGTATGATGAGGGTTTATCTAAATTTTGTAAAAAAAACGAATGTGATTTAATTACAGCAGACAATAGAGCTTATGTTCACTTTCTTGCTGACAAAATAAAAACAGTTCAAATTTCAGAATTATTTTATGACGAAAATGCTGATAGACCTATCTATATTGTCAAAATAATGGATTAATTCTTAAATTCTGATAGGGAATGTATGTTTGTGAGATCATTAATTGATTCTGTTAAAAGATTAATTGAAAACGGTGAAGGAGATGCAGGAAGACTTTCACATATTCTTGCTACTCTTGAATCTGGAAAATCCCTATACTCTTCAGATGCAAAATATCTTCAAAGTCTACTAATATCTCCCTCAGAAATACACTCAGAAACTGATTCTAATGTCTCTAGTTCAATTCAAGTTAATTCATTTACCATTACAACTACAAACAATATTGAAGGCTCAAAGATAGTAGAATACTTGGGAATTGTAAGTGGAGAAGCAGTGATGGGAGCTAATATTTTTCGTGATATATTTGCAGGTGTCCGTGATGTAATAGGTGGTCGTTCAGGACAATATGAAAAGAAATTCAGACAAGCAAAAGAAATAGCAATTACTGAAATGACTGATCAAGCAAAAGAAAATGGGGCAAATGCAATTGTTGGAATTAAAATTGATTATGAAATGGTAAGGGAAAGCATGATGATGGTTGCAGCTCAAGGCACTGCCGTTAAAGTGGTCTCGGATTGAAACCTGTAATAATTATCGCAATAGCAGTTGTCTTTGGAATAGTGATAGGACTTTCACTAAATGTTTCAGCAGAAGAAGGACTAATTCCATCATGGATTAAAAATACAGCAGGTTATTGGGTTGATGGTCAAATTGGGGATTCAGAATTTATTACTGCATTACAGTTTCTTGTAAAAGAAGGCATACTTGTAATTCCTTCAGAACAAAATAAAAAAACAGATGTGCTTCAACTTAGCGTTAAAGAATTGAAAGATCAAGCTATTTCATGGAACTATGAGGATATTTTAAGAGATGAAGAATACTATAAAGGAAAAATCATCTATGTGACAGGTTCTATACGGAGTATTGAAGAAAATGATGATTATGAAGGTTGGGTGTTATTATCAGTATATACAGCTAAAACAGTATATGGGAATTGGCTTGATGATTTGATGTATATCTGGTATGATGGAAGTAGCTTGTTGTATGAGGATACTATCGAAGCTTACATTGTTGTTGATGGAGTTTGGAGAGTAGAATCGATGCTAGGGGCGTCTTACATCTACTATCCAATCGGTACAGCAAGACATCTAACCTGCACTAAC
>JADFJY010000039.1 GCA_022565935.1 Nitrososphaerota archaeon | reverse complement strand
GAAGCAGTCAAAGTAAGTTTGTTCAAGCCTGAAATCTTGAGAGTTCACGGATTAAAAGAAATTGAAGGATTTGATTTTGTCAAATACTTTACAGAATATTCAATGTCTGATCAATCTTGGATTGTAAAAATGAGAGAAGCTGCAACTAAGATGCCCGATGATGTTGCTCGTTCTTCAACTGCAATTGGTACTCCTGAGGATGTAATTCCAATATTTGAGAAATTCATGAAAGCGGGAGTCAATCACTTTGTAATTAGATTCTGGGGCAAGAACTACTTTGGCTCTATTGACAAATTTGCAACTTATGTAATGCCAAAACTCAGAGAAATAGCCAAACAATAAGACGTTCTATTTTATTACATACCGAAATTCATTTACTTTACTTGTTCATAGTAGATATGATGAATGATGATCTTCATGAGGCAGTAAAAAAATGTCTTGACATTTTAGAAGAAAATGTTGAAATCTTGGCAAATCTTGAATTTGATTTAGAATCTGAGAATGAAGATGAATTGACTCCTAATATGGAACTTCATCAGTTATATGATTTGGCCGAAGATGTTTCTGAATCTGCAAAACTCAAACGTGCAGAATCCAATCTTACAAGAAGACAAACTGAGGATTCTTTTTAATTTATGACTTGTGTGGTCTTCTGTTTTTTGCTTTTGTAAATAATTTTGCTTTGCGTTTGTTTCGTTGCTTTGCCAATCTTTTTCTTGTACGCTCTTTTGATTTTGTTTCACCTTGAATAATTTTTGTTTTACTTCCATCCCTTAACATGATTTCTTTTCCTTTGAATCTAAATTCTACATCTCTACATTTGATGTAGTATTTTTTAAGACAGAAAAATATTCGATTATTTGTCCCATGCAAATCTTTGACTTCTTTTGATTTTTTTAATTCATTGAGAATATTTCGAAGTAAGCCTTTGTCAATGTCTGTAATTCTATGTAGTTCTCTAAACCAGATGAATCTTGAATCCGAACCCCATTTTTCTAGAACATCTAAAACTTGTTCTGTGGTCTTTTCATATTCATTGTCTATCTCATGCATAAATCTTCTTGAAACATTCCTATATTTTATCAGTTTTCATTAATGAAAAGTTTGAATGAATCAAGTCAAGTTTTAGAATGTTCTTCCTTTTTGATTATTTTTGTTATAATTTACTATGAGCACAGAATTAAAAAATGAATGTACAGAATTGGAATGTAAAATTTTAGAAATTAAAGCATTGGCCAAAGAACTTGATGAAGAAAATTAGAATTATTTTTTTGATTTAGACTGTTTTCTTCTAGTTTTGGGATGTTTTTTCATTTACTTACTATCATTTTTTGAGTATTTGTACTCTGGATTTATAAAATGATTTTTCATAATTTATCTATTGCAACTAGTTGGAATCTTAAAAATTAACTCATTTGAAAAAATTAAAGAATTTCTTAATGAAGAACATGTTGGACGAATTTCTAGCATTGATAAAAATGGCTTTCCACAAATAATTCCAATGAATTTTGTTTTTCTAAATGATGCTATCTATGTACACTCTCATGTTAAAGGTGAAAAATTAGACAATATTTCTCGTAATAACAAAGTAGGGTTTGAAGTAGATAGAGAGCTAGAATTTCTTCCTTCTTATTTTGAAGACCCACATGACGCATCTCTAGCAGATACTTTGTACATCAGTGTTGTAATCAAAGGAATTGCTTCTTTTGTTACTAATCTAGAAGAAAAAACACTTGCACTCAATGGATTAATGGCGAAATATCAACCAGAGGGACAATATGATCCAATTAAATCTGATATGCAAGTTTTGGACGCAGTTACTGTGATTAAAATAATTTCAGAAACAATTCATGGTAAATACAAAATTGGTCAAGACATGAATCCTGCCGATAGAATGACTTTAGCAACAAAGATTTGGAAAAGAAATTCTCCATCATCAAAACAAACTCTGAAAATTATGGGTTTTGAAGAAACTGATGATGGACTAAGAATGATTGATGAACCTGTATGGTAATTTTAGTTTGATGTTATTATCTAAAATTCTATTTTATTGAGAATTATTCTTCATTTTCATATGATGTGGATTATTTTTTATCGCTTGGTTGGCATGATGTAATGTGGAATCTCTGAGTTTTATTTCATATTCGCTAGCTATAAGTTCAATTTAGTCGTAAATAGAGAATTGGATAAATCACAACCAAAAAAACAAGTTTGTGGATATTGCCCAATAGACAAATGTCTATTAGATTGTGTTATTTGTAATCCAAAATATGGCTTATAATGTAACTGTGATTAAAATTAGATTGACCTCTGGTTTTTACTCTACAAACGCTAGCTATAAGTTCAGTTTTTGAGGATCTTATCTATTGGAACAAATATCGCAATTTGAGTTAACATCTGATTTTGAACCTACTGGAGATCAACCACAAGCCATTGATACACTAGTTGAAGGTGTAAAAAAAGGAACAGTTCAAACTTTACTTGGGGTCACAGGAAGTGGTAAGACCTTTTCAGTTGCAAATGTCATCGCTAGGACTGGAAAAAATACTTTGGTAATGTCTCATAACAAAACTCTTGCGGCACAGCTTTATTCCGAATTAAAACAATTTTTTCCAAAAAATAATGTTGGATATTTTGTTTCATACTATGACTATTACCAACCAGAAAGCTATCTCCCTCAAACAGATACCTATATCGAAAAAGAAACTCAAATCAATGAAAAAATTGAAAAATTAAGACTAGAGGCTACTGCAATGCTTCTTTCAGGAGAGCCTACGATAATTGTATCGACAGTTTCTTGCATCTACTCCCTTGGCAACCCTCGAGATTGGGATAATTTATCAATAATAATTAACACTGGCGATGAAATAAAACGAAATGAAATCATTCGAAAATTTATTGATGCAAGATATGAACGAAATGATACTGAAGTTGCACCTGGAAACTTTCGAGTTAAAGGTGATACAATTGATGTTACTCCTGCATATTCTGAAGATCTAGTTAGAATTTCTCTATTTGGTGATGAAGTAGAAAAAATTACTGTACTTGATCATATATCACTAAAAGAAAAGAAGAAAATTTCACAGATTAAAATTTTTCCTGCTAAACATTATCTAATTTCCAAAGATGTTAAAGAAAAAGCTATTAAATCTATTAAAGAAGAATTGAAAAAACGCTTACCTGAATTAAATGAATTAGAAAATCAAAGACTTGAGATGCGAACAAAATATGATTTAGAAATGATTGAAGAATTAGGTTATTGTTCTGGAATTGAAAATTATTCTAGGCATTTTGATGGAAGAAAGGCTGGAGAAAAAGCATTTTGTTTGATGGATTTTTTTGGAGATGATTATCTTTTAGTAATTGATGAATCTCATGTATCCCTACCACAACTTCATGGAATGTACAAAGGTGATTATTCCAGAAAAAAAGAATTAGTAAATTATGGATTCAGACTTCCAAGTGCATATGATAATCGCCCATTAAAATTTGAAGAGTTTGAAGAGTACATTAAAAATACAATATTTGTCTCTGCCACTCCTTCTGAATATGAGCGAAAAATATCTTCAAAAATTGCAGAACAACTAGTAAGACCTACTGGTTTACTTGATCCTACTGTTGAGATTAGGTCCACCAAAGGTCAACTGGATGATTTAATCCAAGAAATAAACAAAAGAGTGGAAAACTCTGAGCGTGTTTTAGTTACTACACTAACTAAAAGAATGGCAGAAGATTTGGCTGAATATCTATCAAAAAAACAAGTTAGAGTACGCTATATGCATTCAGAAATTGACGGGTTGCAAAGAACTGAAATAATCCGACAATTACGTTTAGGCGAATTTGATGTTCTTGTTGGAATTAATCTTTTGCGAGAAGGATTAGATATTCCTGAAGTCTCATTGGTAGCAATTTTGGATGCTGATAAGGAAGGATTTTTGAGAAACTTTACAAGTCTAATCCAAACATTTGGTCGTGCTTCAAGAAATGTACATGGAGCTGTGATAATGTATGCTGATAATGTGACACAATCAATGAAAAATGCCATAGATGAAACTACGCGTCGTAGGAAAAAACAAATGCAATATAATCAAGAACATAATATCATCCCTACAACAATTATAAAATCAGTTCCAGAACAAGAAACAATATTAGATGAATCAAAACTAAAATCAACTTATGACCTTACAACTGATATTATTGATTTAGAAGCACAAATGAAAACATATTCTGAAGATTTAGACTTTGAGCGCGCAATAGAATGTAGAGATAGAATAAAAAGAATAGAAAAGGAGATTCAATATAAAAATGCAAGAAAATAAAATAAAAATTCGTGGAGCGCGACATCATAATCTAAAAAATATAGATATTGATATTCCAAAAAATAAACTAGTTGTTATTAGTGGCTTGTCTGGTTCAGGAAAATCAACTTTAGCTTTTGACACCATTTATGCTGAAGGCCAGAGAAGGTATGTTGAATCATTATCTGCATATGCACGACAATTTTTAGAAATGATGGACAAGCCTGATGTTGATTCTATTGAAGGTTTGTCTCCTGCAATTTCTATTCAACAAAAAACTACAAACAAAAATCCCCGTTCTACTGTAGGTACAACTACTGAAATTTTTGATTACATGAGATTACTTTTTGCAAGAATTGGAATTCCTTATTGTACAAATTGTAAGCGAAAAATTTCTACTCAATCTATTGAAACAATTTGTGATTCTGTTCTAAAAGATTTTAAAGGAAAAAAAATTCTGATTTTATCTCCTATTATTAAAAGAAAAAAGGGAACATATGAGAAATTATTTGAACAAATCAAAAAAGATGGGTACTCTAGAATACGCCTAAATGGTGAAATTCTGAGCCTAGATGAGGAGATTCCTCCATTAGACAGGCAAAAATGGCATAATATTGAGATTGTAGTTGATAGAATCAAAACTGAAAAATCTGAAAGATCTAGACTATTTGAGGCAATTCAGACTGCAATAAAAGCATCAAAGGGAGATGTAATGATTTCATTTGAAAAAACAGAAAAAATTTTCTCACAAAACAATGCATGTCCTTATTGTGGATTAACTGTAGGTGATCTAGAGCCACGAACATTTTCTTTTAATTCTCCATTTGGTATGTGCAAAACTTGTAATGGGTTGGGTGTAAAGATGGAGTTTGACTCTGATTTAGTAATTCCTGATAAGACCAAATCTATCTTAGACGGTGCTATTGTTCCATGGAGTGGGCGGTTTTCATCATTTAGAAGACAAGCATTAAGATCTGTTGGAAAGAAATTTGGTTTTGATTTAATGACTCCAATTGAAAAAATAAAATCTAAACATCTCAATATTATATTACATGGAACAGATGATTTAATTGATTTTACATATCGCTCAAAATCTGGCGATTCATCTTGGCAACACACTAATGCATTTGAAGGTGTACTTCCAAACTTGCAACGTGTCTTTATGGAGACAGAATCTGAATCAAAACGTGAGTGGTTAAAACAATTCATGAGAGATACTCCTTGTAATTCATGCAATGGAAAAAAACTAAAACCAGAATCTCTTGCAGTAAAAATAAATGACAAAGGAATCATAGATGTTTGTGATTTATCCATTGATCATTGTTATGATTTTTTCTCTACATTGAAATTAAATGAAACTGAACAATACATTGCAAGAGATATTCTCAAAGAGATCAAAGACCGCTTAGAATTTTTAACCAATGTTGGACTAAATTATCTTACATTAAACAGGTCAAGTTCCACTCTATCTGGTGGTGAATCTCAACGAATCAGATTAGCAACCCAAATTGGCTCAAATCTTACTGGTGTTTTGTATGTTCTTGATGAACCTACAATTGGATTACATCAACGTGACAATGAAAGACTCATTAAAACGCTAACAAAGCTACGAGATCTTGGAAATACTGTAATTATCGTAGAGCATGACGAAGAAATTATACGAAATTCGGATTGGCTAATAGATTTAGGTCCTGGTGCTGGCGTGCATGGTGGGAATATAGTTTTTGAGGGAACAGTGGATAAAATCCTGAATGGTCATAAATCAGTTACAGGTGATTACCTCAAGAAAAAATCTATAATACATTTACAAAACAAAATTCGTAATCGTTCTGGATCATTATTTATTTCTAAAGCATCAGAAAACAATCTAAAAGAAATTGATGTTGAAATTCCACTAGGTCTTTTTGTAGCAATAACTGGCGTTTCAGGTTCTGGAAAGTCTACCCTGATTAATGATGTCTTACTTAAAACACTAGAAAATCATTTTTACAAATCAAATGTCAGACCAGGAAATCACAAAGAGATTATTGGTTTAGAAAATATTGATAAGGTAATTGCAATTGATCAATCTCCAATTGGTAGAACTCCTCGTTCAAATCCTGCAACTTACATTGGAGCATTTACCCCCATTCGAGAACTTTATGCAAATACTGAATTATCAAAAGAACGTGGATATGCTCCAGGACAATTCTCCTTTAACGTAGCTAATGGACGATGTTTTGCATGTGATGGTGATGGAGTCAAACAAATTGAAATGCAATTTCTATCTGATGTATATGTAAAATGTGATGAATGTAAAGGAAAAAGATACAACTCTGAAACATTATTAGTTTTATTCAAGGGTAAAAATATCTCTGATATTTTAAACATGACAGTTTATGAGGCATTGAATTTCTTTGAGAACATTCCTTCTATAAAACGAAAATTACAGACAGTTTATGATGTTGGGTTGGGTTACATCAAACTTGGACAGTCATCAACTACTCTATCTGGTGGGGAAGCTCAAAGAGTAAAACTTGCGTCTGAATTATCAAAACGAGATACTGGAAAAACACTATACATCTTAGATGAGCCTACTACTGGCTTGCATTTTGCAGATGTTCAAAAATTATTGGATGTACTTAATAGATTAGTAAATTTAGGAAATACCGTAGTAGTAATTGAGCATAACATGGATGTGATTAAAAATTCTGATTGGTTAATTGATCTTGGACCTGAAGGTGGTGATGAAGGAGGTCGAGTTGTGTCTGTTGGAACCCCACAAGATGTTGCAAAGGCTCCAGGAAGCTATACTGGAAAGTATTTAAAAAAATTATTTAAAAAATGACTTTTCAAATTTCAAAAATCACAGTTCCTACAAATCCTGGAATCTATTTGATGAAAGATTCTGGTGGAAAAATTATCTACATTGGAAAAGCAAAGAATCTAAAAAATCGAGTAAAGACATATTTTCTAAAGAATCAAAATTACAAGACTCAGAAATTAGTGGAAAATATTTCAAATATTGAATTTATTTTGACGGATTATGAGAGTGAAGCTTTTCTCTTAGAATCAAACATGATAAAAAAATATCGGCCAAGATTCAATATTGAATTAAAAGATCAACAAAGATACACATATCTTCGAATCTCTGATGAAAAATATCCACGACTATTAGTAACACGGAGAACTAGAGATGGAAAATTTTTAGGTAAAGGAAAAACTTTTGGTCCTTTTACTCAAGGTAGTTCAAAATTACTTACAATTGGCACATTAAGAAAAGCATTCCAAATTAGAATTTGTAAAACTCTTCCAAAAAAAGTATGTCTAGAATATCATTTAGGAAATTGTGAAGGTCCATGTGAATTCAAAGATGCACAAGAAAAATACTCTAAACATGTCACTGCATTAGAGGAAGTTCTTAAAGGTAAAAACCAGACCAAAATTTTTACAAAAAAATTAGAAGATGAAATGCATCAGGCAGCTAAAATTCAGCAATTTGAGCGTGCAAAAGAAATACGTGATACTCTGATTCGGCTTGGAAGCCTTCAAACAAAACAAAAAATGGAATACATTAAAAATTCAGATGAGGAATATTTTGGCATTGGCATCAAAGAACAGACTGTTACAGTAATGAATTTTAGAATGATTAATGGTGTGATTAGAGATAGTGATAAATTCTTCTTTGATCTAGTTGGAGATAATTCTTTTTCAAACTTTCTTTATCAGTATTATTCTACACATAAAATTCCAAAATTCATTCTTGTTAGCACACTTCCTGATAATCAAAAATTATTAGAATCATTACTTTCAGAGCAAGCAGGATTTACTGTAAAAATCTTGAAACCAAGTAAAGGAAAGAAACGAGATATCGTAAATTTAATCTTAAAAAATATCAAACTAATCCATTCAAAAGGAGGTGAACCAGGATTAGTTGAATTACAAGAGATTCTAAATCTCCCTGAAATTCCTAATATTATAGAATGCTTTGATATTTCAAATCATGGTACTGACTTTGCAGTAGGTTCAATGTCTAGATTTGTAGATGGAAAACCAAACAAATCAGGATATAGAAAATTCAAAATTAAAACAGTAACTGGACGAGATGATTTTGCAATGATTGGCGAAGTCATAAAAAGAAGATATTATAGATTACTAGAAGAGCATTCTAAACTTCCTGATTTGATACTAATTGATGGTGGTAAAGGGCAACTAAATGCAGCAATAAAATCTTTAGAATCTCTTGGATTGAAACTTGCGTGTATTTCTTTGGCTAAAGAAAATGAAGTAGTCTATATTCCAAAAAATAAAAATCCCATAGTAATTCCAAAAAACCAATCATCTTTGAAAATTTTACAGCATGCTAGAGATGAATCTCATAGATTTGGAGTGGCATATAATAGAATTATCCAAAAAAATCAAATAAAATAAGAAAAAAGGAAAAAAATTTTGGTTAGTTCACTGAAATGCTACCAGTCATCCATGGATGAACCATACAGAAATAATCATAGCTTCCTGCCTCATCAAAGGTAAATGCAAATGCTGCATCTGCCATGAGTAGACTGCTATCAAATACGCCTGATGGGCCATCTGCTGGACTTCCACCAGTTACTGTGTGTGCGACTGTGTCAATATTCATCCAATGTACTGTATCTCCAGCATTAATTGAGATGTCTGCTGGTGTAAAACATGAATTAAATTCTTCACATCCTGGAACTGAAGTTCCTACTGGAATTTCAACATGGACTGTTGTTGGTTCTGTTGATTCTTCCATCATGACTTCTTCTTCTTCCATCATGACTTCTTCTTCTTCCATCATGACTTCTTCTTCTTCCATCATGACTTCTTCTTCAAGTTCTACAGTTCCTGCTCTCTCCCTAATTTCTGCAGCCAAATCTGCACCAAAACCTTCTGATGATTTTGGCTCTGAAGTTTCAGGTGAAACCATTGGAGTAGAGATAGTAGGACCGGCATCTTGGATTGAGCCTCCTGTGGCTGTAAATCCTAACGCGATTGCTACAATTGCCATTGTAAATACAATTGCGACTTTGTCTATACTTGCCATAATTGATTCATAACTTTCTATATGCTAAATAAATCTAATCGTTCCTGCTAGGTTCATAATTTCAATTTTTCAAGTATTTAGACTTTAGTAATTGGGTTCTTGTTTTTTGCAGTTGATTCTACCTCTGAAATCTTGATTTTTTGATATTTTTCAAATATTTGCAAAAATTTAAGAAATCAATTGAAAATCTTACATGATCGCTTTAATCGAACATTAAGCGTTGTCAATGATGTTAAACAATTCATTCTTTTATGAATTTTATATGTTAGACTATTAGCATCGTAAATTAGCTGTCACCATGTA
>JADFJY010000038.1 GCA_022565935.1 Nitrososphaerota archaeon | reverse complement strand
ACGGTAAGAAGATAAAAATTACTATGCCAAAACCAATTACACTTCACGAAAAATATTATTTTGAAGGAAATGTTTTTTGTGAATATGAAAAATGTCGAGATTCACTATGGAATTTGTATTTAACTACTATTTATCACGTTGGTGCACACGTACATGTTTCTAATTATGATGATTACAAAAATTGGTGTACAAATAAAACATTTGAAAAATGTTGGAACGTAATTAACTTTGTTGAAGACATGAAAGTTGATGAATATATAGAAAAACATCATACTGACGTTTGGCAAAATATGACGTTAATTAAAACCAAATATGATCAGTATTTTAATAATGAAATTCAGAAAAATTCAAAATATACGCAAGAAAAATTTTCTAAATATTCTGGTGTTAGTAATTCAAAAGAATTATGGAGATCAAAATTTAAAGAAACATTTTTGAAAATTTATTATCAAAATCGTAAAGAAATTACCCCATATCTTGATTTTCTTTATAAAAATCAACATCTCTTACCAAAACATAATCTTCCTTATTGTGATCGACCTTATTATAAAAAATATGATAAACCAATCTCTAACTTGTTAGTTGATCCTAAAGATGAATTTAAAATAATTACATCTGAACTGGATGAACAATGGTTACGTGAAACATCAATGGAGAATGAACGGTTAGAACATTTTCAAAAATATGCTAAAAATTCAAATTTCGATAAAATAGAAATCAGTCCTGAAAATCATGGTGAATTCATGAGAATTAATCAAGAGAACGCTTCAGATTTGAGGCGATTACGAACTGGTCTAAGCCAAATTTCATTTTTTGTTGACTCGCCTGCATTTGAGCAAATAGGCCTAATAGATATGCCTTCAGCCATACAACGAGTTTCAAGTGAAATTGATGAAATTGAATGTTTTGAACAAGACATTCCACGAATGGAAAGTGAAAACTGGGTCGTAATTTTTGATAATAGTGCCAGCATGTACTTGAGATTTGAAGAAATGAAAAAATTTATCCTCAACTTGGGTGAAACTGCAGAGGCAATAAACAAAGGTGGCGGTAAATGGGGATTGTACAGTTTTAACAATAAATTTTTGATTGTTAAAGACCAGAAAGAACAGTATAATCAAACAGTAAAGGCAAGGATTGGTGGATTGAAAACTAGTGGAATGTCATTTATCACTGATGCAATTGATATGGGTGCAAAGATTCTAAGTCATGATAACAAATCTCAGAATAAATATTTGATAATAGTCTCTGATGGAAGACCATTAGGAACTAATACATCTGAACAAGATGTACTGCGTTCATTGGAACGTGCAAAAAAACAAAGAATTAACTTGATTGGAATAGGAACTCCATATAATATGAGGAAACCATTTGCTTTTACTATTGATTATGTAGATTCAAAAAAATCTGTGAAAAAATTCATTAATGCTTATACTACTCTTGTTCAATCAGGATAAATCTACAAATAAGACAATTTAATTTCAAATTTATTAAAAATTTCAATTCATAAAATTATTTCTTTAAACTCATTTCATTTTTTTATCTTTTTAAAATCAATGCAAATCTTTCTTTGACATTATATGAAAATCTAACTTCAAGATGAATAGAAGTTATCAAACATAAACAAAATAATTATTGCATGAAAAAATGAATTAATTAAAAAATTATTTCTTGATCAATTTGAGAAAGTAAGTTCTGAACAGATATTGGTTTTTTCAGAATGGAACGAATTCCTAATTTTAATAATTCACATTCTTGAAAAGGATTCATCTCTAACCCACTTACAATTACTACTTTAGACAATTGTGAAGGTCTCCTATGTTTCAAATCTAACAGAAAGTCAGTGCCACTATATTTTGGCATGCACATATCAAGTAGAATCAGATCATAGTCTTTGTTTACTGCCAATTCTAATCCTGCCCTACCATCAGAAATACTATCAAACTCATAGTTTTTAGTAGCCAAAATATCTGCAAAGACTTGGCTAATTTCTGGAATATCCTCAACATGAAGTATTCTCATACAATATGAAATAACTTAGAAGTGATAAAAGCAAGTTTGCTCATTTGAACAAACGAGAAGATTTATCAAAAAAGATCTATTTCTAGTTTTATCTCAAAAATTACAGAATTATCATATTCAAGCATTATAACTTATTTTACAGAATTTTTATATGAAGAAAAACCTAATCATAAATCATCAACTCTTTTTCTTCAAGAAGACTATGAAGATTATTTACTGAAGTATAAACATCTTTTTCAGTTTTGGCACCAGTACAAACTAATTTTCCTGATGCAAAAATCAGAATTACAGTTTTAGGGTTTAGCATTCTATGAATTACTCCTGGGAATTGCTCAGGTTCATACATACTTCTAGGTAATGTTCTTGCTGCTTGTTCAAGATGAACACGTCCTCCAAGATTTATGGACGATACAATATTTTGTACAGTAACAACTGCATTTTTTTTGATTTTAATTCCACCTTTTCTTAATTGTACAACTACCGCATTTACTGCTTTTACAGCAAGTTCAGATGATTTAGAACCAGTGCAGACCATCTTGCCAGTACTGAAAAGCAATGTTGATGTTTTAGGTGATTTCAGACGAAAGACAGCACCTGGAAATTGATCAGGATTATACTCAACAGCAGGGAATTTTTTTTGAATATCATATAGATCTAATTTTTGGTCAATTGTAGCTGATGCCACTACATTCACAATTTCAATTATAGGTTTTGTAAATGGCAATAAAATTAGAGACAGAAAAACTATATTTAAAGAAAGATAATTAAGAGATGCGAAAATAGCAAATCACATTGTCTAACAAAATAAAATGTTCGCATATCCTAGTTGCAAAACAAAGTGAATCACTATCTATCATAGAGAGACTCAAAAATGGTGAAAAGTTTGGGAAATTAGCAAAAGAGTTGTCAATTGATTCAGGTAGTGGTAAAAAAGATGGAAATTTAGGCTACTTTACAAAGGGCATGATGGTAAAACCATTTGAAGAAGTTGCATTCAAACTACAAATTGGAGAAATTTCAGATCCAATAAAAACAGAATTTGGGTATCATATAATTAAAAGACTAGGATAGTTTCATTTTTGAGATTTTAATTTTTTTGCCTTTTCAAAATCATCGTCAATTTTCTGACTGATTTTCTTATAATCAGCACGAATATCTTTATGAAGTTCTTTTTCTTTTTGAAGCAAATTGCTCATCTCTTTTGATTTATCAGTATTTGAGTCCAACAAAATAATGATCTTCAGCAGTAGTTTAGAAGATAATTATCAATTTTCATACCTAAAAAACAGAAAAAAAATACACAACATTTTTTTGGTTTTAAAATTAGATCAATCATGGCAGTAATAACAGAAAAAATACTAGAAGACATTTTATCATATTTGGAGAAATCCATTAAGAATTTGGCAAAAGAGGCATTTGAAAATCTAGAATTTGATGAGAAATCGCATGCAGATGAATTTCTTCAAAATCAATATGATATTAGACTAGAAAATTTACTTGTTGGAAAAAATAGTGGCATTCATCATTTGGAATCAGGAATGAAAAATAAAATAATTCAAAGAAAGCAAATAATTTTTGAGCAAATTTCTAAACAATATTATAATTAAAGAAAAACATCTAGTCCTGTTTTTTGAGATTCGATTCCTTGGTTTTTCTCCAAGATTTTGGTCATTTTATCACCCATAGTTTTGGCAGCTGACATCTTTCTTTTTCCTATCCAATAATATCGTTCATCAATTGTATTTTTGGCAATAAGTACTACTAATTTACCAATGTCTTTACGTCCAGTTCTCCCTCTTCTTTGTATAAATCTAATAGAGCTTGGTACATTATCATAGAAAATAACTTGATTAACTTCAGCAATATCTAGTCCTTCTTCGCCAACACGTGTCGCTATTAGAACTTGAAAAAGTCCATCTCTAAATTTTTGCACAATCTCAATCTGTTCTTTTTGTTTTAGTCCAGATTCACCTGCTTTACCAATTAAAATTCCTGCAGAAACTCCCATCTCAGTTAGTTTATTGTATATCAAATCAACAGAATCTCTGTAACTTGTAAAAATCAGAGCCTTTCCAGGAACTGATTCAAGAATTTCTTTTAGTTTAGGAATCTTTGAATGCTCAATTCCTCTTGATTGTGCTTCTTTGGCAAGATGTATAGCTCTAGTAAAATTAGGATCAATCTCAAAAAGTTCTTTGACTCCTGCACCTTTTTTTACCCGTGCACGCTCACAGAATTTTAGAAAAGGTGTAATTCCATGTGCCTCAAGTATGTTTAAGGCATAATGAATTCTAATAGCAGTAAAAAGAGGTTTTGCAGAACGTCTATTCTGGTTTAACACAAACTGTCTAATTCTAAGTAAAGCAGAAAGGGATTGTTGTTCTGCTAGACGAATACCATTTTTTCGTAAAGTGTCATACCGTTCATCTAATGCTATCTTCAATAATGTTTGAATTGATTTTAATTCTGGTGGAAGTTCTACATTAATCCATTCAGTAGTAGTTTCTTGGATGTATGGTTTTACATCTGGACTATCTTCAGTTCTTTCAGCTATGCTTGAAATTCTAAGCCTTGTTAGAATTTCAGTTGCTTTTTCTTTTTCACTTGGAAGAGTGGCAGTCATTCCAACAAGTCTAGCAGAGAAATTCTCAAATCGTTTTGCAATTCCAGAATAAGCATAGTCACCCACAGTTCGGTGTACTTCGTCAAATACTACAAGATTGAATTGTTCAGGAGATACAATTTGTCTATCTAAATCATTTTTGGTAATTTCAGGAGTTGCACAAATCACACTATTCCCCCAAAGTTTGGCTCGTTTCTGAATAGGATCTTCTCCAGTAATTAGTGAAATATCATCTAAAGTTAGATTTGCTTTAAGGAATTCATAATGTTGGTGTACCAAAACTCTAGTTGGAGCCAGAAATAATGCACCGCCTGTACCTTTTGACAAATATTCGGCAATTACATGTAATGCAATAGCAGTCTTTCCTAGACCAGTTGGCAATACCACGATACAATTTTCTTCAATTGCTTGTTTTGCAAGATTTATTTGATAATCTCGTTTTTCTATAGAATTTTTTTGAACATATTTTTTCTCAATGTATTGAATCATTTAACAAAGAAAAATTAGAATTTATTGATTTTATGCTTTTGTATAGCAAAATGCTATCTATTACTCAATTATCAACATCAAAAAAACAACAAAATTACAACTAGCGTGAACCATATATTGAGCAGGCAAGCAAGATTTGTGTGAGTAGTTCTTTTGAGAGGCCCAATTGGGATGAATACTTTATGCTACAAGCAGAGTTGGCAAAACTTCGTTCAAATTGTATAACAAGACAAGTTGGTGCAGTAATTGTTAGAAATCACAGGCAGTTAGCAACAGGATACAATGGAACACCACCTGGAATCAAAAATTGTTTTGATGGAGGGTGTGAGAGATGCCAACTCAGAATGGATGGAAAAATTGAATCAGGGGCATCACTTGATAGATGTCTGTGTAATCATGCAGAAGCCAATGCAATAATGCATTGTGCAATTTTAGGAATTGAGGCAGGACAAGAAGGCGCAATTTTGTATACTACATTTGTTCCATGCCTAGAATGTACCAAAATGGCAATAACAATAGGAATTAAAAAATTTGTTTGTCTTGATAGTTATCCTGAAACTGATTTTGGTTTACTAAAAGAAGCAAGAGTAGAAGTAATTCATCTAGATAAAGAAAATATTGTAAAATGGGCAAAAAAACTAGTAAGCAAATACGAAAAGTCTAGGTGAGAAAATGCAAGTAGACGTAGAAAAGACTGATAAAATTAAATCAATGCCGCCATCAATGTTGGTCTCAGCTACATATGACAACATTTCAAAATCTGCTGTTTTAAAATTCTATGAACCAAAATCCCAGAAATTAATTTTATGGAAAGATGAAACAGGTCACAAGCCTTATTGTTATTCAAGATTAGCACCAGAAGAATTAGAATTTCTTCGAGAAAGAGATGATGTTCTTGATATCAAAACTGTTCAAAGATATGATTTGATTAAAGACAAAGAAATTAACATGTCAAAAATTACTGTAGCAGACCCGCTGGCAATTGGAGGAACAGCAGGTGATAAAAGTATTAGAAATATAATTGAAACATGGGAATCGGATATCAAATATTATGAAAGCTATATTTATGACAGAAAATTAATTGTAGGAAAGTATTACGAAGTTATAGATGGAAAATTAAAACCACATGATTTAGAAATTTCAGATGAAGTTAAAATTGCACTGAAAAGTTTGCTGTGGGACAAAGTAGATAGCGAAAGTATGGTTGATGCAGAACAATTCAAGAAATTCATTTCAGAGTGGGCAGATTTACTAAATCAACCAATTCCAAAAATAAAGAGACTCGGTGTGGATATTGAAGTAGAAGCAGTAATTGGACGAATTCCAGATCCTAAAGTTGCTGAGAAAAAAATAACTGCAATTGGATTCAAAGGAACTAACGATTTTGACCAGATTTTTGTGCTCAAAACAGAGGGAACTGAAGAAGGAATTAATGAATTGGGGAAAAATGTCAAAATTATCTTTTATGATTTAGACAAAGAAAAAGAGATGATACAAGATGCATTTGATGTTATCAAAGAGTTCCCATTTGTTATTACATATAATGGAGATGAATTTGATTTGCCATATCTTTACAACAGAGCAGAAAGACTTGGAATCAAAAATTCAACAAACCCACTTTACATGATGAAAAATTCTGCAACACTAAAACAAGGCGTTCACATTGATTTGTACAGAACTTTTTCAAATCGAGCATTTCAAATCTATGTATTCAGTCAAAAATATACAAGCTTTTCACTAAACAGTGTTTCAAAGGCTTTACTTGGAAAAGAAAAAATAGATTATGGATTAGAATTTAATGAACTAACACTACACCAAATTGCAAATTATTGTTATAATGATGCTGTATTGACATACGAACTAACTAGTTTTAACAATGACTTACTGATGAACATGCTTGTAATTATTGCAAGAATTGGTAGGATGCCAATTGATGATATTGCAAGAATGGGAGTTTCTCAATGGATTAGAAGTTTATTTTATTATGAACATAGAAAAAGAAATTATTTAATTCCAAAAAGAGAAGAGCTTGAGAGAAGATCAGAGGGGGTTCTATCAGATGCAGTAATAAAAGACAAAAAATTCAGAGGAGGCCTTGTAATTAATCCTAAAAAAGGAATTCATTTCGATGTAGTTGTAATGGATTTTGCCAGTCTATATCCTAGCATCATCAAAGTTAGAAATATATCATATGAAACGGTGAGATGCCCTCATGAAGAATGTAAGAAAAATACAATTCCACAAACAAATCATTGGGTATGCTCAAAGAAAAATGGACTCGCGTCGATGATTATAGGCTCGCTAAGAGACTTGAGAGTAAATTACTACAAGAATTTAGCAAAAAAAGAAACCTTAACTGAGGAACAAAGACAACAATATGCGGTAGTCAGTCAAGCACTAAAAGTAATTCTAAATGCAAGTTACGGGGTAATGGGTGCAGAAATATTTCCATTGTATTTTCTCCCAGCAGCAGAGGCAACAACTGCAATTGGTAGACATACGATTTTAGAGACAATCAAAAAATGTGAAGAGATAGGAATTGAAGTTCTGTATGGAGATACTGATTCATTATTTATGAAAAAACCAACTGAAGAACAGATTCAACAGATAATAGAGCAAGCAAAGAAAGACCATGGAGTAGATTTAGAGATTGACAAAACATACAGGTATTGTGTATTAAGTGATAGAAAGAAAAACTATTTTGGCGTAACAAAAGACGGGAAGGTAGATGTTAAAGGACTTACAGGAAAGAAATCTCATACACCAGCATTTATCAAAAAATTATTTTATGAATTATTAGATGTATTATCCAAAGTTCAAACAATGGATGATTTCAAAAATGCAAAGAACGAAATTTCGAAAAAGATTGAAGTATGTGCTAAAAAACTAGAAGCAAAAGAAATACCCATAGAAGACTTGACATTCAATGTGATGCTTAGTAAAGCTATATCAGAATATGTAAAAACAATTCCTCAACATATCAGAGCTGCAAAACAATTAGAAGCAATAAGAGAGATAAAAAAAGGAGATATCATTTCGTATATTAAAATTCAAAATAAACCAGGAGTAAAACCAGCAGAATTAGCAAAAAAAGAAGAGATTGATTCTAAAAAATATATGGAGTTTTTGGAATCAACACTAGAACAAATAACAGCATCAATGGACATGGATTTTGATACGATTTTAGGAAAACCAAAACAAACAGGACTAGATGAATTTTTTTGGAGTTAGTGTAAAACATGGAAGTCGACGGAATTTTACTCACCTTATTGGGAACTGCGGCAGGAGTGTTAATTCTTACTGGATGGGTAGAGCAAATTTACAAAGGATATAAATCAAAAAGCCTAAAAGATGTTTCAAAATTTCTAATGATCTTTATTTCTGCTGGAGCAATCTTGTGGTTAATTTATGGAATTGTAGTATCAGATATATTTATCATAGGCACAAATATTGCAGCAATTATTCTAATGATGATAGTACTAACAATGAAGAAAAAATATGACACCAAATCAAAAACAAACAAAGTCTAATCAAGAATTAAATAAATGAGAAAAGGGTCAAAGAAAGATGTTTGTAATAAATTGTAAAAATTATGAAGAGATTTCAGGAGATAAAATAATCAAATTTGTAAAAATAGCAGAAAAAGTATCTAAAAAATACAAAGTAAAAATTGTAATCGCCCCACCTCAACATCTCATTGGACTAGTTGCAAACAGTTCAATTCAAATTTTAGCACAACATATTGATGATTCCAAAGTAGGCAGTACAACAGGTTTTGTAATACCGGAATTATTAAAAAAATCTAAAGTAAAAGGATCATTAATCAATCATAGTGAACATAGAATTTCAAGTAAAGATATTCAGAAATTAGTTTTAAAGTTAAAAGAATTAAAGATGACATCAATTGTATGTGTAAAAGATGTTGCAGAAGTTAAAAAGTATGTAAAACTTAATCCAGATTATATTGCAATAGAGCCACCAGAACTTATTGGTTCAGGAAAAGCAGTTTCTAAAGAACAACCAGAATTAATTGCAAAAGCTGCAAAGGCAGTAAAGGATGCAAGAAATAATACAAAGTTACTTTGTGGTGCAGGAATTATTTCTGGAGAAGATGTAACAAAAGCAATAGAATTAGGATCAAAAGGAATTCTAGTTGCAAGTGGAATTATCAAAGCAAAGAATTGGAACAACATAATTTCTGAATTTGCTGAGGCATTAGTTTAAAAAGCCAAAAAATTCACAAAATTTGGCATGTCAAAAACAAAATCAGTTTATGCATTTGAAGAAGCTGATAGTAAAAATAGAATGCTTCTAGGTGGAAAAGGTGCAGGATTAAGTGAGATGACTAGACTAAAACTTCCAGTACCGCCAGGATTTATCATTACAACTGAAGTTTGTAACAAGTATTATGAAAACAATGGCAAACTATCCAAAGATGTGATGCCATTAGTAATGAAAAATATTGCAAAAATGGAAAAAAAGACAGGTAAAAAATGGAATTCAACAAAAAACCCACTTTTAGTTTCAGTTCGCTCTGGTGCAGCTATCTCAATGCCTGGAATGATGGATACAATATTGAATTTAGGATTAAATGAAAA